>JAXHVO010000130.1 GCA_034189135.1 Thermodesulfobacteriota bacterium
CCCACGTTAAACTGCAGCCCATCGACTTTTCTACCAAGGGGGTATTTGTCTGCGGCCTGGCCCATTCGCCCAAACCGGTGGACGAGGCCATCGCTCAAGGCCTGGGCGCGGCGTCTAGGGCCTCGGTCATACTTTCTAAAGACAACACTACGGTTGAAGGCATTGTCTCTCATGTGGATGAGCATTTGTGTCGGGGCTGCGGCGAATGTGTTCAAGCCTGTCCTTATGGTGCTATTGAAGTCGAGGATAGAAAAGAGGATAAAAAAGTGGCCCATGTGCAGGAAGCGCTTTGCAAAGGATGCGGCGCCTGCTCTGTCGCCTGCCCCACCGGCGCAGCCTCGGTTTTTCACTATGAAGACCAGGAGGTGCTGACCATGGTGGAAGCCGCTTTGAATTGAAGATTGACGATTGAATTACCGATCAATCAACAAGCATTGATACAAACAGGAGTATGTATGACCGAAGAATTCAATCCAAAAATTATCGCTTTTGCCTGCAACTGGTGCGCCTATTCTGCCGCCGACCTGGCAGGTGTGTCTCGGTTGCAGTATCCGTCAAACGTTCGCATCATCCGTGTGATGTGCAGCGGTCGGGTCACACCCGGTTTTATTCTCAAAGCCCTTCAAAAGGGTGCCGACGGTGTGCTGGTGGCCGGGTGACACATCGGTGACTGCCATTACCTGGATGGTAATGTAAAGGCCGAAAAAATGTTCCAAACGACACAAGAACTGGTAAAGCTTCTTGGTATTGACCATGAAAGAATTCATCTCGAATGGATTTCGTCTGCAGAGGGCGCCCGTTTTGCCGAAGTCGTAAGAGATTTTACCGAAAAGATTAAATCTAAAGGGCCGGCCCAGCTAAGGCAGGCAGCTTAGACAGTAGGTTAATGGAAAAAGAGCCGTTTGGCTAAAAACAATTGCCAAATGTTTCAAAGGAGATAGATTGTGAGTAAAAACATTCTTGTTATCGGAGGAGGAATTGCCGGAATCCAGGCATCCCTTGACCTTGGCGAAATGGGGTTTAAAGTTCACCTAGTGGAAAGTCTGCCCAGCATCGGCGGAAAGATGGCCCAACTGGACAAAACCTTTCCCACCAATGACTGTGCCATCTGAATTCTTTCGCCCAAGATGCTGGATGTCGGTCGACATCCCAATATCGAGCTTTTGGCCTATACCGAAGTGGAAAAAGTAGCAGGCGAGGCAGGCAATTTTAAAGCAACCATTAGAAGAAAAGCCCGTTTCGTGGAAGAAGACAAATGTACCGGATGCGGGGCCTGCACGGAAAAGTGCCCGACAGTTGTTCCCGATGCATTTAATGTCGGCCAGGGGTCTCGCAGTGCCATTTACAGCTGGTTCGCACAAGGAATCCCCTCCACCCACACCATCGATCCCGATCATTGCCGTCAGCTAAACGGCAAGAAGTGCGGTATCTGTGCAAAGACCTGCCAGGCCGAAGCAATCAATTTTGATCAGCAAGATAGGACGATCAAACTCGATGTGGGGGCTATCATTGTTGCGATCGGTTATGATGTTTTTGATCCTTCACGAATCCCGGAGTATAATTATAAGGCCCTGCCCAACGTTATCACCGCACTTGAGTTCGAAAGATTCTTAAGTGCCAGCGGGCCCACCGGTGGCCATCTGGATCGCCCATCGGACCGGGCCATTGAAGCTGAAATTAAAGGGCTGGAAAAGAAAGTGAAGAAATCACAAAAAATGCTGGACAAATTTGAAAAGAAATATAATGAAAATTCTGCAGATTTTTATAACGCATTTTTAAACGGTGAATATAAAGATGAAAAAGATCATAAAAAATGGGCGGACAAATATGCCGCACATGTGGCCAACGCCACTCCGCTCGAAGCTTTGAAGAAAAAGGCCGAAAGCTTTACCTCAGCGAAAAAACTGGCTTTCATCCAGTGCGTCGGTTCGCGTGATTTCAGGTTCTACCCGTTTTGTTCCGGATACTGCTGCATGCATTCCATCAAGGAAGCGATCATTGCTCACGAGCATGGCCCTGAAACCACCTCCACCATTTTTGGAATGGATATCAGAGCGGTGGGAAAAGGATTTGAAGAATACAAGGTTCGTGGCGGAAATAATTCCAACATCAGCTATCGCCGTGGCAGGGTTGCCGAAATCAATGAAGGTGCGAATCATAACCCGATTGTAATCTATGAAGATACTTTAGCGCAAACAGTCAAAAGAGAAGAATTCGATTTGGTAATACTGGCCACAGCCTGCGCACCGAGCAAGGGAACAACGCAGTTGGCCCAACTTCTTGACATTGAAGTCAACGAGTTCGGATTTTTCCAAACCACATCTTCCCACCCCCTTGATACCACCCGGCAAGGCATTTTCGTATGCGGCTGTGCTCACGGTCCCATGGATATCCCGGAATCCGTTGCCCAGGCCAGTAGCGCTGCATCCAGGGCGGTACAGACAGTGGTGGGGGAAGAAATGCGTAAAGCGTCGTAAAGGAATCGTACAGTATGAGCAAAAAAGATAAAGACCCTGAAAAACTTCGTGTTGGTGTTTTCATCTGTGATTGTGGTTCTAATATTGCCGGACATCTGGACTGCCCGGAGGTAACTGAATATGCCTCCACTCTTCCGGGGGTTGTGTTTACCAAAGAAAATCTCTACACATGTTCCGAGGCAGGAATCTCTGAAATTCAAAAAGCGATTAAGGAAAACGATTTGAACCGTGTGGTGGTTGCTTCATGCTCACCACGCACACACCAGCCGCTTTTTTCCAGTTCATGTGCCCAGGCAGGACTCAATCCATATCTTTTTGAAATGACGAACATACGGGATCAGTGCTCGTGGGTACATATGGGCCAGCGTGAAAAAGCCACCAAGAAGGCAAAAGATCTTGTGCGCATGTGTGTGGCAAAAAGTGCTTCACTGGAGCCTCAGCAGGAGATTGAAACCTCTCTGATCCGCAAGGTACTTGTGATCGGCGGCGGGGTTGCCGGCCTGTCGGCAGCCGAAGCCCTGGCCTCCATGGGCCTTGATGTAATACTGGTAGATAAAAAACCTGAGTTTGGCGGACTTCTTCGCAAGGTCAACCGTCTTTCCAATGGCGCACTGGCGGCTGACCGCATTTCAGAGCTGGTTGAACAGGTTAAGGCAAAATCCAATATCACTATTCATCTCGATGCCGAGGTGAAAACAGTGGGGGGGTATATAGGAAATTTTGACATTGCCATAAAAACAAAACAAAACACTGTGGAAGATAAAGTTGGCTGCATAATAGTGGCGACAGGTGCATTGCCGTTAATCCCCACCGACATGTTCAGTTACGATGGCAAACAGGTCATTACCCAGATAGAACTGGAACAAAAGCTGAAAAAAGGAGCCCTTGATGCCCAGCGTATTGTAATGATTCAGTGTGTCGGAGCACGCACCCAGGAAAGGGAATACTGCTCACGAATCTGCTGTATGACCGCAGTTAAAAATGCGCTTTTGATTAAAGAGCAAAACCCCGATGCAGATATCCATATCCTGTATCGTGATATGCAGATGTATGGTACGGAAAATGAAAAGATGCTGTGGGAGGCAAGAGGAAACGGGATCAAGTTCGATGTATACCGTGCCGACCAACCGCCTGAAGTTAATAAAGGAAAGGTCCGCTTTAATCACTCCTTACTTGGAGAAAACATGGATATCCCCTGTGATCTGGTGGTTCTGTCAACCCCTTTGGTTTCACGGGAAGATGCGGGAGTTGTTTCCCAAATGTTACGGGTTCCCATGAATCAGGACGGATTTTTTCTTGAAGCTCACGCAAAGCTAAGACCTCTTGACTTTGCTGCAGATGGTATCTTCGTATGTGGCAGTGCACGTTATCCGGCCACAGTTTCAGAAGCCATGTCCCAGGGCATCGGTGTCTCCTCCAGGGTGGCAAGCATTCTTTTTAAAGACAAGTTGATCACAAGCGCAATTGTTGCCCAAATAAACCCGGAAACATGTGTGGGATGCATGGGATGCATGGACGTATGTCCGTTTCAGGCCATTTCTTTTAATCAAGAAAAAAATATTTGTGAGATAAATGAAATCCTATGCAAGGGATGTGGAAATTGTGCCGCTACATGCCCCTCTCAAAGTGCAATGCTTAAAGGATTTAAACCGCCGCAGCTTTTGTCTATGATAAGAGCGGCATAAAAAAGGATAAAAAACATGAGCAATAGTGATTTTGAACCCAAGGTTATTTGTTTTCTATGTACCTGGTGAGCGTATGCCGCTGCTGACCTGGCCGGGGTTAGTCGTATGCAGTACCCGTCGAATATTCGGATCGTCCGGGTAATGTGCAGTGGAAGCGTGTCCCCCCATCATATCATCCGTGCTTTTCAGCAGGGTGTGGATGGTGTTTTTGTGGGCGGGTGACGTCTGGACGATTGCAATTACCTGTATGGTAATTATTCAGCCCAGAAGCGGGTACGCTTTTTAAGACCGTTGCTAAAGTTCAGCGGTATTGAAGAAGACCGCCTGCGGGCCAGATGGGTTTCTTCCGCTGAAGCCCCTGAATTTGTCGAAGAGATCGAAGATTTCATTAAGGCGTTGTGCGAAATGGGGCCTTCGCCGCTGAACAAAGAGTCTGTTGAAAACAATATGCTGTCTGTTGCCACCGGATGAATAAGGGAAAACCATGATTGAAAAGGTAAAAGAAAAAGTACAGGAGCTTTTAAAGTCGGAAAAAATAACGGGATTTCTGGGCCTTGGCGAAAAAAACGGCCATATCGGTCCCCATCTTTTTTGTGATGAAACTGATCTTGACAACCTGGTTTTGGGAGACTGGAAAAAGCCGGGAGATACACGTTATCCCCTTAATAAACTGCTGGTTCATCTCGCCCGGAAGTATCCTGAAAAAAGTTTTGGAGTGCTGGTGCGCGGTTGTGACGAACGTGGACTTAAAACCCTTTATATCTGGAACCAGCTTAATCCGAACAATGTCGTTCCGGTGGGCATTGCCTGCCCCCAGGAGCTTGCGGACGCCTGTGAATGCAGCCAACCTTTCCCAGAGGAGTTTGTGGCCGGAGACAAGGCAAAAAAATCCACGGCTGTTTCGGTGGCCAATGTAGATGAGCTTGATCTTAACGCACGATTTGCCCACTGGATGGAAGAGTTTTCAAAGTGCATCAAATGTTACGGTTGTAGAGACATCTGTCCCATGTGTTTTTGCAAAGAATGCAGCCTGGAAACGGATGAACTGATCAGTACGGGCAATATTCCACCTGAAATACCCGTTTTTCATCTGACCCGGGCCATACATATGGCAGGCCGATGCATCGATTGCGGCCTTTGCGAGGAAGCCTGTCCCGCGGATATCCCTTTGAGGACCCTTTATAAAAAAGTTGCTGCAATCATGGAGAAAGAATTTGACTACCGGACCGGGTTTATGGATGAAAAATCACCTTTGAACATTTTAGACCAGGCGTCTGGAGAATAAAAAAAGAGGAGTTTATATGGATTACAGGACCGTACTTACAACCTGCACCCACTGTGGTTGCGGATGTAATTTTTATCTGGAGGTGCTGGACGGTCAAATTATCGACACGATTCCCTGTAAAACCAGCCCTACCAATGAAGGAAAGCTCTGTATAAAAGGGTGGAATGTTCACCAATTCATCCAGAGCGAAAAAAGACTGACCAAACCCCTGGTACGTAAAAAAGGTGAGCTGGTCGAAGTCTCCTGGGATGAGGCACTCGATTACACGGTTTCCAAACTTAAAGAGATCAAAAAAGCCAACGGGCCGGACAGCATTGCCTTTTTAACTTCCGCCAAGGTCACCAACGAAGAGAATTATTTGCTGCAAAAGTTTGCCCGGGCTGGGGTGGGTACCAACAACGTCGATCACTGCGCACGTCTCTGACATTCTTCAACGGTGGCAGGTCTTGCCGCCGCATTCGGCAGTGGCGCAATGACAAATTCTGTAGCGGAGCTGGAAGATTCGGACTGTATTTTTGTCATCGGCTCAAATACGACTTCGTCTCATCCCCTGGTAGCCACCCGCATCTTTCGGGCCAGACAAAAAGGGGCCAAGATTATTGTGGCCGATCCCAGAAAAATCCAACTGACCCTGTTTTCCGATATACATGTCCGGCAAAACCTGGGAACAGATGTGGCACTTTTAAATGGAATGATGAATGTCATCATAGAGCAAGGATGGCATGGCCAGGGTTTTATTGAAAATCGTACCGAAAATTTTGACGAGTTTAAAAAAGTAATTAAAGGCTACCCTCCGGAAAAGGTTTCTGAGATTACCGGTATTTCCGCCGATGATATTATTAAGATGGCCGAATATTACTCTCATGCCAAGGCAGCATCAATTGTTTACTGCATGGGAATTACCCAGCACACCACCGGGGTGGACAATGTTAAATCCCTTGCCAATCTGGCAATGCTTACGGGTAATTTAGGCAAAGAATCCACCGGTGTAAATCCTCTTCGGGGTCAAAACAATGTTCAGGGTGCCTGTGATATGGGTGGACTTCCCAATGTATTTCCCGGATATCAGCCGGTAAATGATATTCCGTCTAATCAAAAATTTTCCCAGGCCTGGGGAGTAGACCTCCCCCGGGAAGTGGGACTTACCATTCCTGCAATGCTTTCCGGCCTTGCCGAAGGCACTGTTAAAGCTCTCTATGTGCTTGGTGAAAATCCTATGGTCAGTGACCCGGATATTAACCATGTTGAAAAAGCCCTGAAAACTGCTGAACTGCTTGTGGTTCAGGATATCTTTCTCACTCCAACAGCGAAGCTTGCCCATGTGGTACTTCCCGGATCTTCCTTTGCCGAAAAAGACGGCACCTTTGCCAATACAGAGCGACGGGTGATGCGTGTCAGGGAGGCTATTGCGCCTGTAGGAGATGCCCGTGTGGACTGGAAAATCATTCAGGATATTTCCAACCGGTTCGGATATGAAATGAAGTTTGATTCACCGGAAGATGTAATGAAAGAAATTGCAAGCCTTACACCTTCTTACGGTGGAATTAGCTATGATCGTTTGGAAGGTGAGGGCCTCCAGTGGCCGTGTCCCACCGCTGATCATCCTGGAACCAAATTTCTCCACAAAGATGCCTTTTCTCGTGGAAAGGGTCTTTTTCACGCCATAGAATTCATACCGCCTGACGAAAGTGTTGATGAGGAGTTCCCCTTTTGGCTTACCACCGGTCGTGTATTTGCTCATTATCACACCAGAACCATGACCCAGAACTGCCCCTCTCTGGATAGCGAAATTTCTGAAGGCTACCTGGAAATAAGTCCTGCAGATGCACAACAAATGGGCGTATGCCAGGATGATGAAGTGAAAATAACCTCGCGTCGTGGCCAGATTACAGCCAAAACCATGGTGACCGAACGGGTTAAGGAGGGTCTGGTATTTATGCCGTTTCATTTTGTGGAAAACTGCGCCAATATCCTAACAAACCCGGCCAATGACCCCGTTGCCAAGATTCCGGAGTTTAAAGTTTGTGCCGTAAATGTTGAGAGGGCAACCGATTAGAAAAAAGTATCCGCTCTTTTATTGAATTGTTAACACCCGGTCTTTTTTACAAAAAGCCGGGTTTTTATTTACGCTCTCTTATATATGGATTTTTTATCGTTTAAAACAGAATATATTTTCCAGAATTACTATAGAATTATAAAAGGGACCAAGAATTAATGGCCTGCCACCTTTCTTGCTTAAGATAAAGTAGAAAAATATGAGCAACCATGAAATTAAAAAAGAAGAATTGCAAGCCGAAGATATCGCAGTGTTAGGCGTTCCGTATGACAAAAATTCATCATTTCTAAGAGGGACAGCATTAGCACCTGCGCGAATCCGCGAAGCGCTGTTTAGTGAGTCATCAAACATGTGGACAGAGAATGCGATTAACTTGGGATTAATGGCCGGCTGGCAAATATTAGACGACTTAAAACTGGAAGATCATGGGAAGGCATTTGGGCAAATTGAAAACAAAATAACTGAGTTACTGAAAAGAACGGCTCGAGTCATTTCGCTTGGTGGGGACCACTCAATCACTTATCCCATCATCCGGTCATATGAAAAGAAGTTTAGCAACCTAAGTATCCTACAGTTGGATGCACATCCGGATCTCTATGATGAATTAGATGGCAATCGCTATTCCCATGCTTGTCCCTTTGCCCGGATAATGGAAGAAAACCTTGTTAAGAGATTGGTGCAGGTGGGAGTTCGCGCCCTGACCGGCCACCAGCGCGAGCAAGCCAAACGATTCGATGTTGAGATAATTGAAATGAAAGAGATCAACAAGGCAAACGGAATTATGTTTAGCGGGCCTGTATACCTGTCGATAGACTTGGATTGCCTGGATCCAGCTTTTGCTCCAGGGGTTTCCCATTACGAGCCAGGAGGAATGAGTACTCGAAACGTTTTGCAAATAATCCAGAATCTGAAAGGGCATTTAGTGGGTGCCGACATCGTAGAATACAATCCAAAAAGGGACCCGCAAGGGATTACAGGAATGGTTGCAGGAAAGTTTTTGAAGGAAATAATTGGTAGGATGATGGAAGAAAAATCAGCGGCAATACGGATCTTGGGAAAGAATCGAAGTTGACAATATTGTGGAAAGTACCTATTATGAAAGAATGGATGCCTTAATGAAAAAGAAACTGCAATCAGTGCTTGACAGGGTGAAAGAGCCCGAGACCAACATGGCGCTCTCCGAGCTGGGTCTGGTTGAAAGGTTTCGTTTTTATCCAGAGCAAAAGAAACTCTCCGTTTTTCTCAATCCAATAAAACCCGGCAAAGTCTGCTGCGCGATCATTTCCAGTCTTCTCCTGTCATCAACCATTAAAGATCTCATGAATGAACTCCAAAAGGAATTTTCGGATCTTCATGTGGAACGAGCCCAATAACATGGTGTAATCATTTTTTGTTAGAACTATTCAATGTGCCGAAACATGAGCAAGTGTTCTTTCGGTCATGGCTTCTTGATAAAAAGTCTCCACCCACATACAAAGGAGGTAGTTATGTTTAGGCTCACTATTGCTTCAAAGCGTGTTTTTTTACTCATTATGCTTATGGTGGCTCTCTCTGTTCTGGGATGTGCTTCTAATCAGTTCGTTCCTGACGCTGACACAGAGAAGTGGATTGGAAAAATTAGTGGAATGGCCCAGGGCGATTTGGAGCTTTATATTAAAAAAACAAAAAGCCAGAACAATTTTTATTCAGTTACAGGCCCTTTTACTATGAATTTAGCGACAACGGGAGGGTATGGTAGCGCTTCAGCCAAGGGCAAGGTGAACGGTAACATCAAAGATGGAAGCATCAAGGCCAAACTTTCAGGACATGCTCAAGCCGAGGACGGCACCTCGCATATATCCGGTAAAATGATCGGCAGTATATCCGAAACACAGGCAGTGGGAACTTGGGAGTTGGGACATATAGAAGGCTTCCTTTCGGGAAAATGGGCTGCAGAAAAGGTGGCAGAATAAATCGGTCGCAATAAATAATCCACCCATCCCTTTATAAAGAAAACATAGCCGTCTCGATTCACATCTGATTTTATATGTTATAAGCTGTCAGCACATCTTTGTTTTTATAAACCGGCAGGAAGAGAAACAGTATTTATTTCATGAAGTATCCAGAGACTCGCCACTTCCCGTCTTTGTCCCGCATGGGGGTGACGGTTTCAAGAGCATGTCTCTTGTTCTCGAAGGAGGAATCGTATTTGATTACAACATATTCTCCGTCCGGAGCTCCCGGCAGGGAAGTAAGATAGAGCTTTGACTGGAGTTTTCTTGAGATGTTTTTCCCCATAGGCCTTCGCACCGATTTCATTGATTGCAGCCACTGCTCTTTGGGTACAGCGCCTTTAAAAAACCCGGCTGTCTCATACCAGCTTTCTTCATATTTTTCACTATCCACCAAAGCCAGCCAGGCTTTTGCCGATTTTTCCGCTGCTTCTTTGGCTTCCGAGTTGCCAGATGGGGAACACCCGACAACGCTGATCATTCCAATTCCCACCAGAACCCAGACGAATTTTTTCATATTCATGCTCTCCTTTAATATGACAGCTACCCAATCAAAGAATAGTATTTTGCAAAACCTTCTGTTATTTCGTTTCGCCGGAATCATTTAAACGTACTACAGCCTTTTTTATTTTAGAAAAGCCGGGAATCAGGGTGTTGGTACTACTCACCCCCGGTATGAGGCGTACTTTTTCATGCACAAACTGAGAAATGGTTTCGGCATCTGAACTGAGCAAATCACGGGTTAATTCAACTTTCACCAAAAAATCCACATCTCCATGAACGGAATAGATCTCTCTTACCTCTTCAAGCTCATAGAGCCTGTCGATGATTTTAGACTCTTTTTTGGCCTGAACGTTCATTAAGATGAAAACGGTTATTCTACTTTTCATTTCCGGATATTTGATCCCTTTTAGATTATTCATTTTCGTTCGAAATTCCTCCATATTTTGCTCAATGAGTTTTGCGATATTAATACCATAACGTCGTTTACGGCCTTTTCCCCATTGGTGAAACGTAATATAGGAATACAAATCGGCATCGGTGCGCCCGGGAAAAGAAGCGACCAATTTCTCCCGTTTAATAATGGTACAAAGTGGACGGTAAATCGTTTTGTACCAATCCAGGGCCGCCTTTTCAAAAGGAATCATATCCCCCTTTTCCTGCTGAAGGTATTCCTGATGCTTGGTAATCTGATCTATAATATGTGAATATTGTCCGACCTCAGTCAGATTGATTTCAGCAGGTAAATTTGTTCGATCGGCAAATTCCGCCCGTTCACGGTAAAGGATGTTGGCAAGGGTATCTTCCGAAGGGATAAACTCGACAATACGAGCCAATATTTCATCGTGACCAAATTCCTTGGCTGCTGCTATCCGGTGATTTCCATCCAGCACATAGTATTCGTCTTTGATCTGAAAAAGCTCAACCGGCTTCAGTGACCGACCAAGGCGCATGGATTCTTTGATCCATTGCAACCGTTCCGATGAGCTGCTCTGCTTGAAGCGAAACTGGTTGTCAAAATCCTGGTAACGACAGACACTGCCGACAACCCGGCTCAAAGGGACCGTTCGGATTCCACGGTCTCTGGAGTCAAATGCCGCTTCCTTTTTCTGCTGATCCTTGAAGCTCTTTACCTCTAACGGCTCAGCACTTTTCTTTGGAGAATCCGCAGATTTATTGAATATCTGCAGGAAACGCGATTTCCAGGAGGTAATACCCATACGTGTTCACCACCTTGGTTGAATTAACCACCGTTAACCGGTCGGAGTCATCGGGAAATATTTTATGGATGTGTCCATGGATGAAATAACTCGGTTGATATTTATCAATCAGGCGGCGAAAGCATTCAAAACCCTGATGACACGGGTCTTCAGCATCGTGTACATATCGAGGTGGCGCATGGGTAAAAACGATATCAACACCGCCCTGCCACCAGATTGTCGGTCGAAGCCAACGTATAATGGAGCACATCTGCCTTTGTGTGTATTGATAAGGACCGCCATTGTACCAGTGGGATCCTTCCAAACCAAGAATATTTATTCCTCCAACCTTGACCAATTTGCCGTGTAAGTCATGCCCCCCTTCAGGCTGTTTATCTTTATAACGAATATCATGGTTGCCTTTGACATAGTACAGGGGGGCCTCCAGATAATGAACCAGACGGGAAAGATATTCAGGAGGCAGATCACCACAGGAAACAATCAGGTCAATTTCTGAAAAAGGTGCGGAATCGATCCGCTGGTCCAATATCGGATCAACAACGTCCGAGACCGTTAAAATTTTTATCTTCCTGCCGGTATTCAATTTAATCCGCTTTCAATCAGTGGATTTTTTCCTTTTTACCAAGGTGGCTGCATTCTTGCCGCAAATGCGATCCATTTCAGCTTTGGATAAACCCGCTTGTTTCATTTCGTTAAAATATCTTTCCGGCTTAATGAGGGGAAAATCACTTCCGAAAAGAATCTTGTTTTGTCCGGCCAGCTTTATTGCATACCGGTAAACTTCAGGGTCATAAAGAAACGGAGAGGCTGCTGTGTCGAAATAGACATTTTTCAGGCTCTCTTTTACTTCCTTTTTTAGAATATTATACAAAAAAATTCCACCGCCCCAATGAGCCAGCACGATTTTATTTTCAGGAAACCTTTTAACCAGATTGTATATCTGGATCAGCGTATTTGGGGTTTTGCCCGCATAAATGTGTCCAATGGGTTCATTGGTGTGAATCAGTGCAGGTAAGTCATTTTCCCGGCAGATTTCAAAAAGGGGTGCCAGTTTATCAAGGGCGGTTTCATCAATTCCGGATTCATAAAAGGCAAGTTCACCTATTCCTGCAAGTCCTTGCTCAAGGCATCGCATCACCTCATTAACCGCAAATTTGTTGAACGGGTCAAGACAGCAAAGGCCGATCAGTCTACCAGGGTACCTTTCCACCGCATCCAGAATATAGTCGTTTTCTTTTCTAAAGATATCGGAATTTTTCCATGGAAACCCGAAAACAACAGATTGGTCCACACCGTGTTGGTCCATTGAGCGTATGACTTCACTTGCGCCCACAATCTTCGATTTTGGCGATTTATACAAAAGCTTGAACGCAGGTTCGGGAATAAAGTGTTTTTCCCTGTTTTCACGGATTTCCTTAGAAAAAATGTGAGTATGAAAATCGATAATCATAGGTCTCTCTCCGTTTATAACTTAAATTATTTCCACCTTTAGCCGTGCTTGAGATTGTGCTCCCTGAGTACCTGACAGTCAGCATTCCATTTTTCAGCAATATTGATAATATCTTTTCTTAATTCAAGATGCTGAACTTTGCAAGAGTCCGGTATCTCTCCACGAAGCTGGCTGCTCGAATTCTCAACCAGTTGAATAAGCTCAGTGGCGATGATCGAGTTGATCTTAACCAGATCTTTCATAATTTCAATTAGGTCGGTTCGATTTTCGCTCATGTATTCCTCCAAATCTAGCAAAAGAAAAAAGGATTTGTAAATGTTGACGGTTTATGTTCTTTTTTTATAGTATTTAGTCACATTTAATAGCATGTTTTATATTCATATGCCATCATTATCATGTTTATCATCGCTGGTGTTTCACCAAAGACAATAATTATAGATAAAAACCCAAGGCGGTGCCCTGTATGCGGGTTGCACCAGGCCTATTTTACCAGGGTGGATCATTATTTCAGCCTGTTTTTTATTCCGTTAATACGGGTTAAAAAGGGCGAGCCTTTTATTATGTGTGACCGATGTAAAGGCCAGGTGAGTGAATTTGGTAAAGAACAAAATGTCCGACCGGGAAGACAACAGCATCGATGCAAAAACTGTGGACGAAGCATAGATAAGGATTTTAAATTTTGTCCCCACTGCGGTAAACATGTGTCATAAACCCAATAAAAATGCGAAAAGCAGTTTTGAACGTCATGTGGTGCTGGTTTCTCCTGAAATACACTGGAATACCGGAAACATAGGACGTACCTGCCTGGCAGCAGGGGCATATTTTCATCTGATTAAACCCCTTGGATTTTCCCTTGAAAGCCGTGAGGTGAAACGGGCGGGATTGGACTACTGGAATAAAGTCAAGTTAAGTGTCTGGGACAATTTTGAAGATTTTAAAAGAAACATGGCACCACAAAAAGACGAGGTGGTCCTATTGACGAAAAAAGGAGCTCAGCCTTTTTGGTCAATGCCCATATGCGACCGGATGTTTCTTGTTTTTGGCTCAGAAACCTTAGGGCTTCCTGAAAAAATCCTTTTAATGTACAAACAGTCCACCTTCCATATCCCCATCACCCAACAGACCAGAAGCTTAAATTTATCCACCGCGGCAGGAATTGTGCTGTATGAAAGCCTGCGGCAAGTAAAATTTAACCATTTTTGGGCCTGATTTTGCAATATAGCTATCTGAGGGGTCAGGGTGCTTTTCTATCTCTACTCAGCTCGTCCGGGGAAGCGACCCTATGCCGGTACAAGCCTTAACCAATGAGCATATCACTCTGTACACGCCCCCTATCCTTTGCGTTAAACCGATACAGGCAGTAATGATCATTGTCACCGTGGGAATCTGTTTGATGGGGCTGGTTCAAATCCAGTCTCAGTCCGCCTAGGCGGACCGTACGTAAGTATCTCGGTATTATTTTTAAGGCTTGTACCGGCATAGGGTCGCTTCCCCGGACGAGCTTCTATAGTGGTTGTCAAAAAAACGTTCCGTTATCGAAACGTTTTTTTTCTACAACCACTTATACCGCAATTCCAGATTTCTGAACATATTTATGGCAAGCGGTATAACAATCATTAAAGCGCAAATGGTTCACCAAAAAGGCCATTGATGAAAAACTCCCAAATTCCTCAGCTATTTGTTTTTCAGCTTTTCCAGCTCTTTTGCCAGATCTTCTAAATCCGGCCTTTTGTTAATATCCCCCACATGAGCATATTGCAGAATTCCTTCTTTATCTATCACAAACAGCGCTCTTTCGCTGCTACCATCAGAGCGAAAAACACCGAACATGTCCGCCACTTTACCATGGGGCCAAAAATCAGAAAGCACATGAAACCATAATTTCCCCATCTGTTTTGTCCAGGCAAATAGGGTGGGAATATTATCAACCGTAATCCCCAGAAGAATCGCATCATGCTCGTCAAATATGGATTTTGCGATATTATATCCCGGCCATTGATCGGAGCATACAGGGGTCCAAGCAGCCGGAACAAAGGATATAACCACATTTTTTTCCCCTTTAAATTGATGGAGGGAAATCTTCTCTCCCGATATAGAAGGGAGTGTAAAATCAGGGATTTTTTCACCGACTTTAACTTTCAGAACGCTGTCTATCGGTTTTAAGTTGCCCGGGTTATAGATGTTATCTTTAAATGCTGCTGAAAATCCATCGGCATGACCACCTAACAGCCCAGAAACTACAAAGAACATGGTAATAATGAATATGTTTTTCCCCATGGCAAATACCTCCTTATTATAATCCTGAGCGTTTTAAAAGCCTGTTTAGAAACTGCTGGGCATTCTTGGGGCCACCAAGCTGTGAATAAAATATGATCGCTTTTCCCTTGTCCGTTATTTTAAGAGCGATAAAATAGGGTGTTCTGACCTCGCCGATTTTTTGGTGAATGAGAAAGTCTCCATCGGGAAAAAGCGGAAACGGAACGTCATACTTCTTTTGAAAAACCCCCATTTCAAAACTGGAGTTACCCGCACCAATTCCGATAAGCTTGACTTTACCTTTTAATTTTTTACTATTTTCAATTTTTCGATAAAATTCATTTATAGTCGGCGCTTCCCTTTGACAGTGAGGACAGTACATACTCAAAATCTCAATGATCACCACCTTGGCTTTTATCTGGGGTACTTTGAAGGTTCCCTCACCTGTTAGGCCGAGATACTGTTGGTGTCCCTGATTTTTGGGAATGGTCAGCTCCATGTCAGGAAGCTCGTTGCCCTCAGTCAGTGGGCTGCCATATAAATAAGCAGGATATATTGATGAAGCCAGAAAAACCAGAATATATAGCAAGATAAATTTTATTTTCATAATGCTCCCCTCCGTTTATTTCAAAAATATTTAATTGATATTTCAGTTAAAATTTAGCGGTTCCTTAATCCAGCCCGGCGAGACCGCGTGGCGCTGTATTGCATAACCATTCAAGGGGCGATATACAACTCATGGTTATCCGGCTTTAGCAAGGCAGGCCTTTTTATGCCGTTGCTTTTTAGCAGGGGAATTCAAATTTTCTACAGATTCGTCACAATTTGTCTAATAACAAAAATTTTGAGAAATTTTATCAATGCGTAGTTAGAAGATTAGCCGTGGAAAGCAATAATAACTAAGTAGCGTAACCGGTAAATGAGGAATGCTGGACCAAGAATGTATTGCGAATAAAATGTAGGGTTAAATAAATACGCAAAATTTATGTTGACATCTAACAAAAATTATAATTAGTTGGGGACATTGTCAAGTGTTGTGTGTGGAAAATTCAGGCGGTGATCCGTTTTTCTTCAACTCCTTTGGCAAATTTCACTTCATTAATGACTTCTCTTATTCTTGCTGAAAGATGTAGGGTCACTTATTCTCAGCACACCATCACCGTTTTAATTCCACCGTTAAAACCATCTTTGATGAAAAACTACTTCTTACTTTAGCTGTTTACGGATCTATAAGTGTTGATAGTTGGGGATTTTTAGTTCGTATATTTACTCAGTGCTTGGCTGAGAAATGATTAAATGGCTTTGGCTTCATCCTCATCCGGTCCCATTCAGATCCGATATTATTTTTCCACACATCTTCAGCTGCCGAGATTAAAACAAGAAGTGTCTCGGTTACCGGCTTTGAGCTGAAAAATTCAGCGAGTCCTTCTATGCCTTAACCGAGGAATAATAACCCATAACTTAAAATGGAGGTGATGGCTATGAAGGTAACTCGGCGAGAGTTTATCCAGGTCACAGGTGCAACGGCCGCGGGTCTTGCAGTCAGTGGACTGGGTTTTGACCTTAAGCCGGTCAAGGCCCACGCCCAGATGCTTAAGACCAAGTATGCCAAGGAGACCACCACAATCTGCTGTTACTGTGCAGTGGGATGTGGGGCAATTGTGCATACAAGCAAGAGAGGGGACGGCCGTGTCATAAACATCGAAGGTGACCCGGATCATGTGATCAACCGGGGATCGCTTTGTTCCAAAGGGGCTTCACTTAAACAGCTCACGGAAAATTCAAATCGACTGACCGAACCCATGTACAGAGCTCCCTATTCCAAAGAATGGAAACAGGTATCATGGGACTGGGCACTTTCAAAAATCGCTAAAAAAGTAAAAGAAACACGCGACGCCACTTTTCAGGTAAAAACCCAAAAAGGACAGGTGGTCAACCGTACCGAAGGAATTGTGTCTGTGGGCAGTTCGGCACTGGACAATGAGGAGTGCTGGATTTACCAGGCCCTTATGCGTTCTCTCGGGCTTGTATATCTTGAACACCAGGCGCGTATCTGACATAGCGCAACTGTTGCGGCTCTGGCAGAGTCGTTCGGACGCGGCGCTATGACCAATCATTGGATTGACATCAAAAACAGTGACTGTATTTTAATCATGGGGAGCAATGCGGCAGAAAATCATCCCATATCCTTCAAGTATGTGACCGAGGCACAGCAAAATGGTGCCAAACTCATCAGTGTGGACCCCAGGTTTACCAGAACATCCTCCAAGGCGGACATATACACTGCCTTGCGCTCCGGAACAGACATCGCCTTTCTCGGCGGGATGATCAAGTACATCCTTGATAACCAGCTTTATAATAAAGAGTATATAAAAAATTATACCAACGCCCCCTTTATAGTTGGCAAGTCTTTTAAATTTAAAAACGGTCTGTTTTCAGGGTATGATAAGAAAAAGAGAAAATATGATAAAAAGCAATGGGCCTTTGTCATGGATAAAAAGGGAGTCCCCAAAATGGATCGGTCATTAAAAAATGGCCGCTGCGTTTTTCAGCTCTTAAAGAAGCATTATAAGCGGTATAATACAAAGCTGGTTTCTAAAATTACAGGCACACCCAGAGAGGATCTTTTAAAAGTTTATAAAACCTATGCTGCGACAGGGGCAAGGGGCAAAGCAGCAACAATCATGTATGCCATGGGCTGGACCCAGCACACAGTGGGGGTTCAGAATATTCGAACCATGGCCATGATTCAGCTCCTCCTTGGCAACATGGGTGTTGCCGGTGGTGGTGTGAATGCGCTGCGCGGCGAATCGAACGTACAGGGCTCTACGGACCATTGCTTATTGTTCCACATCTGGCCGGGTTATTTGGCTACGCCAAGCACTAAATGGCCCACTCTGGGAGATTATCTGAAAAGAAGAGCCAAAAGCAACGATCCCCTTTCCGCTAACTGGTGGCAAAATGAGCCAAAATACATGGTGAGCCTGTTAAAATCGTTCTTTGGTGAAAAGGCAACTAAAAACAATGATTTTGGCTATAACTGGGTGCCGAAGATTGATGCCGGTAAAACGTATAGCTGGCTTGACCTGTTTGACAAAATGTACAGAGGCTCAGTCAGGGGTTTATTTGCATGGGGTATGAACCCGGCCTGCAGCGGTGCCAATGCAGGGAAAAACAGAAAAGCCATGGCAAAGCTTGACTGGATGGTCAATGTGAACCTCTTTGACAATGAAACCGGTTCTTTCTGGAAAGGGCCGGGAGTAAATCCTGCCAAGGTCAAAACCGAGGTTTTCATGCTGCCGGCGTGCACATCGGTTGAGAAGGAAGGAAGCATTACCAACAGCGGCCGCTGGATGCAGTGGCGTTACCAGGGGCCAAAGCCTCTTGGCAACAGCCTCTCCGACGGCGATATCATCATGAGGCTGGGCAACAAAATTAAAAGTGAATATAACAGCAGCGGGGTTTTTCCTCAAGCCATCCGAAACCTGAAATGGGATTATATGACTCACGGTGAATATGATCCGCACAAGGTAGCCAAAGAGATTAACGGGTATTACCTTGAAGGCCCGAAGAAAGGAAAACTGGTAGAGTCTTTTGGTAAACTTAAAGCGGACGGCTCGACATCTTCCGCCAACTGGCTTTACTGCCACAGCTATACGGAGAAAGGAAATATGTCCGCCAGGCGCAGCAAGAAAGATGCGCCAAACAACATCGGCCTGTATCCCGAGTTTGCCTGGTGCTGGCCGGTAAATCGCAGGATTATTTATAATCGCGCTTCCGTCGATCTTAAAGGACAGCCCTGGGACAAGAAAGATTGGGTGATTAAATTTACCGGTGATGTTAAAGATGGCAAGTATGTTTCAAAAAAATGGGTCGGTGATGTCCCTGACGGTGGGTGGTATCCTCTGGAAAACCCGGACGGATCAAAGCGAAAGGATGCCAAATATGCCTTTATCATGAAACCCCATGGGCATGCGAACATATTCGGGCCCGGTCGTGCAGATGGGCCGTTCCCGGAACATTACGAGCCTTTGGAGTGTCCGGTTGAAAAGAACCTGATGAATAAACAGAGGGTCAACCCGGTAGCACCTATTTATACTACGAAAGCAGATGCTTTTGCCACTTGCGATCCCAAGTATCCTTTTGTCGGCACAACTTACAGAGTGTCGGAGCACTGGCAGACCGGTCTGATGACTCGTCCTCAGCCGTGGCTCCTTGAGCTCCAACCACAGGTTTTTGTGGAGATGAGTGAAGAACTTGCCAGGCTGAAAGGGATCAAAAACGGGGAACGGGTTTTGGCTATGTCGGCTCGTGGATCTCTTAAGTGCACGGCTATTGTAACCAAACGATTTAAGCCTTTCACGATTGCCGGCAACACGGTATATCAGGTTGGCTTTCCATGGAATTTCGGATGGCGTTGGCCTGAAAGTGGGGAAGAGGAGAGCGCAAACCTCCTGACACCATCCACCGGCGATCCAAACACCCGGATTCCGGAAACCAAGGCTTTTATGGTCAATATTAAAAAAATATGAAAGGGAGGTGATCTGATATGAGTAAGTCATTTTTTATTGATACAACACTGTGTACGGCCTGCAGGGCTTGCCAGGTGGCATGCAAACAATGGCACGATCTTCCTGCAGAAGAAACCAACAACCGTGGAACTTACGAAAACCCCGCAGATCTCTCCTTTGACACCTATAAGCTGGTGAGAATGCGTGAAGAGGTAATCGGCGGTAGGTTGAAATGGCTTTTCTTTCCTGAACAGTGCAGGCACTGCGTTGAGGCGCCGTGTCTTGATACAGCAGGAGATGCGTCAGCTATTTACAGAGATATGGCAACCGGAGCGATTATTTTCACAGCCAATACAAAGGGCATGAATGTTGATGAAATTATCGAGTCCTGTCCGTACAATATCCCACGGAAAGGACCGGACGGTGCTTTGGCAAAGTGCGACATGTGCCTTGACCGGGTTCATAACGGCCTTTTACCGGCATGTGTTAAAACATGCCCCACAGGCGCCATGAATTTCGGTGAACGTGAGCAAATGGTTTCTCTGGCTAAAAGTCGCCTTTCCATAGTCAAAAAGGCGAATCCAAATGCAGCACTTTTAGATCCCGATGATGTGAATGTCATTTATCTTGTGGCTGAAAAACCAAGCCTGTATCACAAGTTTGCGGTTGCTTCCAATACGGCATTCGATATTACCAGACAGGTTGCCCTGCAAAGGATGTTTAAACCGCTGACAAACTTTGTTTCACGACTTCTATAATAAGGGCATCGCAGCATAACCAGGAAGAGGGGGGAAGATTTATTTCTTTTCCCCTTTTTCTATTTTTTATGATAGGGTAAGCAAAAATTTTTTCTTGCCGGTCATCACCACACCAGGGAAGAATGCTAAGAAATTTTGTCTTAATTTAAACAGTTTATATTAAGGGGGACATTATCTTAAGGAGATCTCATGATAGACAATATAGCTCTTACTTCAGACCATATCAAACAGGCAGTAACCGCATTAAGGAGTCTAAGACCCGTATATAGGGATCTGCTCGATTTTTATCAGCAAATTTTCATTGCCCAGGAAGATTCCAAAAGCCACGTACAGATAGAGCCTATTCAAATTCCCCACGATATTATTTCAGTTAAGGCTAAGGATGATTTTCCCTTAATCAATATATCGGATTTCGTTATTGATATACAGGCATCAAAGGATCTGCTGATACAAATATGCAATATTATCAAAAAGATGAAAGGTGATATGGCTGCTTCAGCTCAAGCCGTTTTACAAGGAATTGAGACAGGAAAACTAGATCCTGAATCGCTTTTTTTCAGCCTTTTTGAAGGGGGGGCTTCCTTCTTCGAAAAGACGGCCACCAGGCTTAAAATCGATAAAAGTGCACTGGCGTTCATCACTTACAACAGCATAAAGCCTTCCTTAACTATCTGTGCAGCCCAGTTGTCCACTTATCTGGAAAAGGAAAGTATGTGGGAAAAAGGTTATTGCCCCGTTTGTGGGAGCATGCCGGGGCTATCAATGTTTATGGAAAAAGGAGAGCGTTTTTTATTTTGCAGTTTCTGCTGGCATCAATGGTCTTCCCAACGGCTGCATTGTCCTTTTTGTAATAATACAGACAGTAAAACACTAAATTATTTTTACAGCGAAGAAGAGAAAGAGTACCGGGTCGATCTTTGTGACAGCTGCAAAAAATACATAAAAACAATAGACACACGAGAAACTCAGCGTTATATTTACCCGCCCCTTGAAGCCGTCTCCACGCTTCATCTTGATATCAAAGCACAGGAAAAGGGCTTTGAAAGCGGTGTAGCGCTTGATTTGAAAATATAGCCAAACAAGAAAAGCACAATATCTTCAATCATCACGTTTTTAATGCTTGCTACACGCCATGATTATACGGATAATTCCAGGCGAGTCGCCTTATTTTTCGGCCGCAAATTCCACTTTCTTTGTTGACATGTTTAAGATAGACAAATCAAAAATAAAATCAGCAAAGGGCAGGTTTATATGAAAAAGATTCTGGCATATGTTGCTGCAATGCTCCTGATACTAAGCGCTGCTTGTGGTCCGTCTGAAACGATCGCCGGAGACATGGAAGATCTCCTGTCACCGATTTCAACCAAAACTGCCGGCGACGTTGTTAAAGTACGAACGGCCTGGTCGCTGGACAGGGTGCATCCTGGAAGTCATATTATACTGGCTGTTATTTTTAATATTGCAAAAGGTTTTCATATCAACGCAGACGAAAGCCAGATTATTCCGCTTAAAGATTTAACCCTGTTCCCCACCAGAGTGAAGGTTATAGAAATCCCTGAAGGAATAGCGGCGGAAACCCCTCGATTTCCACGGGCTCACCCAATAAAGGTCGAATATGCAGACAAACGTATGATGTTCTTTACCGGGCAGGTGGTCGTTTATCTTCCCATAAAAATCGATGAGAAAGTCAAGCCCGGACTCCGGCATGTTAAAGTTCAAATCGATTATCAGGCATGTGATGCGCGGACCTGTTTATTGCCCAAGAAGGCTGCAGTGGAAGAGACTCTTGAAGTGATTGAATTAGATCAGGAGCCAGTAGAGATTAACACAGAACTTTTTGCGGACTATAAAACCCGGCACACAGACGTATTCCGAAAAGCAGTCGGGTTTGATCTTTTTGGCTGGAGATTCTCGGTTAACGTTTCATCATGGTTTGGCAAAATTCTGCTGATGCTCACCGCAGTACTTGGAGGTTTGTTGCTCAACTTTACCCCCTGTGTTTTGCCGATCATTCCGATCAAGATTATAAGCTTATCAACAGCTGCAGAAAACAGGAAGCGATGTTTTATACTTGGTCTGACCATGTCTTTCGGCATCCTGGCCTTCTGGCTGATGCTGGGCATGATGGTTGCCCTGGTAAGCGGATTCACTGCGGCGAATCAGCTTTTCCAGTATCCGGTTTTTACCATTTTAATCGGTGGAATGATCGCAGTGATGGCCGCAGGCATGTGCGGGCTGTTTTCCCTTCGTCTGCCCGGCTTTATTTACCTGATTCACCCAAGACAGGACAGCCTTCAGGGGTCTTTTGGCCTTGGCATTTTGACCGCCATTTTGTCCACGCCGTGCACGGCTCCTTTTATGGGTGCTGCAGCGGCATGGGCGGCAACCCAGCATCCGCTGACTACCATAATCACATTTGCATTTATCGGGTCTGGAATGGCTTTGCCCTATCTGGTACTTTCAGCTTCACCCGGGCTGGTTAAAAAGATGCCAAAAACAGGACCGGCCAGTGCATTAATAAAACAGGTAATGGGTCTGTTTATGCTGGCTGCCGCAGCATATTTTATCGGCAGCGGCTTAAGCGCACTTTTATCATCCCCACCTGACCCGCCGGGCACATCATACTGGTGGGGCGTGATGTGTTTTTGTGCTACTGCAGGCGGGTGGTTTGCTTATCGAACTGTTCAAATCGCTTCCGCAAAGGGGCAAAAAATATTTTTTGTGGTCCTCGGCATTGTTATGATTGTCATTTCCGTCATTGGCGGCGTGCGTCTCACCGCCAGGGGACCCATCGACTGGGTTTATTATACCCCGGAACGTTTAAACAAAGCTTTCCAACATCGAAAAATTGTGGTGTTGGATTTTACCGCCGAATGGTGCCTGAACTGCAAAGCACTGGAACACGGGGTTTTAAACACCCGCAAAATAACTGATCTTTTTGCAAACGACGATATTGTGGCCATCAAGGTGGATATCACCGGCAAAAACCCGGCGGGTAAAAGAAAATTGAAGGAGGTCGGCTCTCTGACCATCCCTTTGCTGGTGATCTATTCTTCGAATAACAAGCTGATTTTTAAAAGCGATTTTTACACTGCGGATCAGGTGGTGAATGCAATTAAAAAAGCAAGAGAAAAGAGGAAATGACGGTGTCGTGAAGGCCATTAATCGGCAAGCATACTCAGGTAATACCTGATCACAGCGATCTGGTCTTCGTATTCCGCAACATTTTCGCTTTGATGGATGGCATCTATCAGGTGCCGGGAAATCGATCTGGCAAGCTCCGGTTTTCCGAAATCTGCAAATTTCCGGAACAGGTAACCGTAAATTGCTATTTGGGAGGAAAGGGAGCCTGCTAAAAAACTTGCCGCAGCCTCATCCCACCTGCTCTGATCTGCCAGGTAAGCACATGCCAAGGTCTCAAATCTGTTGTTATCATAATTGTTCTGATAATCGATGGAAAAAGGGAGAAACCGTTCCAGGTAATTTTTGATAATCGGCGGACTATCAGGAGAACAGTAATAGTAAGGCTGAAGGTATCCTTTGGATTTTTCTCCATACAAATGTTCATCATGACCAAGTTGTTCAACCAAACGACTTAAAGGGGTGCCCTGGTAAATTCTTCCACCTATGGTATATTCGTATCGTCTGATTGCATTGGGAGGGTATTTCACCATTTCTCCGACGGTGTGATCCATGGTTTTATAAGATTCACCAGGCAAACCGAAAACAAGATTTACCGTGCAGTCAATATTGAATTTTTCGCACAATTCAATGGTTCCGGTGATGTCTTTTTGGCGATAGGATGTCCGGTTTTTCGATAGAACACTGTCTGCAAAACTGTCACAGGTAAGGATAACGGAAAAGCCGGTTTCGGCCAACAGTTTGGCAAAATTTTCATCAAAGGGTTTAGGCAAAAATTGAGAAGAGAATCTGAGATAGTTATGTAACCCTGCCTCCAGGATTTTTTTAACCAGATGGGAACAATCTGTAAGGTCGGGTAGATTAAATTCAGTATCGGTAAAGAAAATGTTTTTAATGCTGGTGTAATTTTCCAATATGGTGTTAAGTTCTGCAATAATGTCACCATGGTTCCGGAAAATAAATTTAGTCCCTTCAATCATGGGCTCCACACAGTATGAGCAATGCTGATTGCATCCCCGTTTTATCGTTACGGGCAATCCATGGGTTTCATGGGCATAGTTGAATTTGCTGTTTCTTTTATTTAGAAAACTGTTTTTGTTAAAAACGTAAGTCTGTCTCCGGTTTACCTGAAACCCGGGACTTACTTTAAATACCATGTTGGGAATCTTATGTATTTTTTTCTTATCCGGGTACGCCTTAAGAAACTGCACCAGAGAATTTTCGCCTTCACCGATAATTCCGTATTCCATTTCCAAAAATTCTAAAATGGCTTCAGCGGATACGGTAAAAGCCCCTCCACCGGCAACAATTGGAATGTGAGGGGAGACCTTTCGAATAATTTCAACGATTTTTTTAATATCGTGGAGGAAGTAAAAGGTTTTGTAGCCTGACCCCTCAAGGTTGCCAAATTTCTCACAGGACATGGCGGTATCAATATTTCTGATACCCAGACCGATTGCGTCAGGCTGGCAGCGCTTTATGGTCTCAATCAGATTGGTTTCAATGTCCGGCAGCGGAAGGAAGGGATAGTCGATGGTCACATTAAAATGATGACGCCTTAAATGATTGGCAACCAAATCAAGCCCAAAGGGATAGACCTGTTTTATGAGATAGTACTTATCTGTATAAAGGAGTAGTACATTTTTAAGGTTGCGAGGCATAGGTATTAGGAGAGCTTTGAGAGGCCTTTGCAAAAAGTGCCATTTTGCAAAGGCTTCGAAGGAAGACGCTATTTTTCTTCAGTGTCTTTCCGTGATAATCCGTGGTGACCTATCATTCAAGAAGGGACGCCCCTAAAAGATACTCTTCGTATTCGGTGGGTCCATCTTGATAAATTTCCATCATCGCATCAAATTCTTTTCTTTTACTACTGTTTATCCAGGTATGCCAGCTTTCAATATTTTCCCACGTGGTGATCACCAGCATATGCTGAGGGTCGTTATGTTCCAGCAGGGTCTCACCGGAAATATATCCCGGCTGACTCAAGGCTGCAGAGCGCAATTTTTTAAACAAAGCAAATATTTCTTTTTTTTTCCCTACTTTAAAGCGTCTTCTGATTAAAATCTTAGCAACCATGGTATCCTCCTTTTATACCAGAAAACTCCACAAAATACCGGCGCATATTGCGGAACCGATCACACCGGAAGAGTTACATGCCATGGCATGCATCAAAAGATAATTGGTAGGATCTTCATGTTGTCCGACCAGGTGAACTTCCCGGGCGGATCCGGGTACGGCTGACACACCGGCAGCACCCAATAAAGGATTGATTTTATCTTTAAGGAAGAGATTCATTATCTTGGCAAATATAACCCCTGATGCAGTGGCTATACTGAACGCAATGGCGCCTAGGCAAAAAATACCAACCGATTTTCCGGTCAAAAACACATCCCCCTGGGTGCTCGCTCCAACGGTGAATCCAAGGAAAATGGTGGCAATATCGATAATGGCTGTGCGTGCAGTTTGAACCAGGCGTTTGGTTACACCGCACTCTTTCATAAAATTTCCAAAAAAGAATGTTCCCAGCAGAGGGATAGAGGCCGGAGCCAGAAAACAGCAAAGGATCATACCGACGACAGGAAAAATGACCAGTTCCTTCTTGGACACCTCGCGCGGTTCCGACATGTGGATCAGCCTTTCCTTACGGGTGGTCAGCAACCTCATGATGGGAGGCTGAATGACCGGTATCAGTGCCATGTAGGAATATGCAGCGATGGCAACCGGTCCGATAAGATGCGGTGCCAGTTTTGCCGTAAGGAATATGGATGTGGGCCCGTCAGCGCCACCGATAATTGCGATGGATCCGGCTTCCTTGGGCAAAAACCCAAGCGCAAGGGCACTCAACAGAGTAAAAAATATACCCATTTGAGCAGCCGCTCCCAAAAGCATCAGTTTGGGGCGCGCAAGCAAAGAGGAAAAATCGGTCATTGACCCAAGCCCAAGAAAAATAATAGACGGGTAACATCCGGTGGTAACTCCAAAATACAAATAATGTAAAACACTATTCGGTTCATATATACCCAGTCCAAAACCTTTAAAAAAGGGTACATTACCCACGAGAATACCGAAGCCAATGGGTACGAGAAGAAGAGGTTCAAATTGCTTGGCTGTGCCCAAATAGATAAATATAGACCCCACCACCAACATGATTATGTTGCGATAATCTGCAAGATAATAGCCTGTATTTGTTAAGAATTGAATTAGAAGTTCCATTTATTTACCTTTTTTCATAAATTCTTAGGGTTGGTTCCAGGTAAACCGGCCATCTCCAGCGGGTGCCAGGATACGGGCCTGTCTGAAGTTTGAAATCGTTATATGCGGATGCGGAAAGCCCTTTTGCTGACAAATTTCATAAAGCCGGGTTAGCTCAAAAGGCTGTTCAAGTTCTTCAATCAAATGAGAATAATAACGCGCAGCTTCATTGATGTCTGCAGGAAAACGATGGGGGATCACGGAAGTATCTTCATCCTGCACTTCTTCGGTTTGTTCCGGGGGATGATTATGGTTGAATTTTGATATGAAATTTTCCCAGAACCTTAAAACTCTATTAAGCTGGGAAACCACAAAAGACAAAACCACCAGACCGGAAAAAACGATGATGGCTCCGGTATAAGCCATGGCCCATCCATTGGCATTATTTATTGCTTCTAAACCGTACAATTTAAACCTCCCTGTTTAACTAAAGAAACCGTGGTAAATGCTAAATCAGCAGTACCTTTAATAGAACATCGGTTAAAATAAACAAAAGAGTTAGTTGCTCATAAAACATAAAAGATGTCAACAGAAATGATACTTTTTAATAAGGAAAAAACCGTTTGCAGCAGACAGGAATGATGATACCCTTGTTATATTTTCTATTGTAAAAAAAAATTGCCCGGCATAAATAAAAAACGGATAGAAAGGATACGACTTGCCCATGTCTACTTCCGCATCTGAAAAATTGCGCCGTTTTTATGATCAGTTTTCCAGCAATGACCATGTGCTAATCTTGATTAATGCTGATCCGGACGCCATTGCATGTGCCATGGCGGTGAAAAGGCTGCTGTGGAGAAAAACAGCCGGTGTAACCCTATCCAATATCAATGTGATCAAGAGGCCGGATAACTTAGCCATGATACGCCTGTTGGGAGTAAGCCTTGTTCATGTGGATGAAATTGATGAAAATGCGTTTAGTCGAATAGTGATGGTGGATTCTCAACCGGATCATCACCAATCCTTCGCAAGATTCAGACACGATGTGATTATAGACCATCATCCGGATACCGGGGTTGATGCACCTTTTACCGATATCCGCCCCAATTACGGCGCTGCTACCAGCATATTGACCGAATACCTTCGTACCGCGAAAATCAAGCCTTCAGCCAAACTGGCAACCGGCCTGTTTCTCGGCATTAAAGCAGATACGGATAATTTTAAACGGCAAACGCAAATTGAAGATGTCAGGGCATTTCAATATCTTTTTAAATATGCCAATATCCACCTTGCCAGAAAGATCGAACAGGCGGAACTGAGGCTTGATTTTCTTAAATATTTTAAGACCGCCCTGCAGACCAGGCGCATGCGCAAAGGCAAGGTCTTCGTCCACCTAGGGGCTGTGGCCAACCCTGATGTTTGTGTGCTTGTGGCTGATTTTTTTATGAGGGTTGATTCAGTCACATGGAGCATTATCTCAGGTACCTATGAAAAGAAACTGGTGGTCATCTTTAGAAATGACGGTATCAGGAAAAATGCAGGCACCGTGGCACAAAAAGCTTTCGGCTTTATCGGTTCAGCCGGCGGTCATAAAAGTATGGCCCGTGCCGAGATGCCTGTGGTCGAAATAAAGGAGTACACCGATTACAAAGATGAAAAAAAACTGCTCAGGTGGATCATAAGCAGGATTGAAAGAAAGGCTGGGTAACCCGCATGGAATCAACTGAAATAACCGTTACCATTCTCGGTTCCGGGACGTGTGTTCCATCACTTAAGCGAAGCGCCTGTTCCGTTCTCCTTGACATTAACGGGTCAAAGCTGCTGTTCGATTCAGGACCGGGCACCATGAGAAGGCTCCTTGAAACCGGAACAACCATATCCGACATCTCTTTTATATTTTACAGTCACCTGCACCCGGATCACACCGGAGAGCTGGTTAACTTTTTGTTTGCCACCAAATATCCGGATGAAAACAGCCGAACCATTCCATTAACGATCATCGCAGGACACGGCTTTTCCACCTTTTATAAAAAGCTTAAAAACATTTATGGGAACTGGATAGAGCTTTCTCCGGGTCTGCTAACCATACTTGAGCTGGACAACACCTCCCCTGATTCGATTGGTTTCGATCACTTTACCGTAAAATCAATCCCGGTTGAACACACTGAGGAAAGTATCGCATACAGGGTAAACACCGTGAGGGGAAAATCCGTGGTCTATTCAGGTGATACGGATTTTAATGAAAATCTGATTACACTCGCCAAAAAGGCGGATCTGCTTATCTGTGAATCTGCCATGCCCGATGAATTAAAGGTCACGGGCCACCTGACCCCTTCCCTGTCCGGTGAAATTGCCACCCGGGCAAATGTCGGCAAGCTGGTTCTCACCCATTTTTATCCCGAATGCGACCACACCGATATTAAAAAACAATGCCGCAAAACCTGGTCCGGTCCACTTGTGCTGGCAGAGGACCTGATGAATATCGATTTTATATAAATAACTCTTATAGTTTGAGCCGGCAGGTCAATCCTGCTTTTGTCCTTTTGCTCAACCTTGCATAGATCCGGCAAAGTCTCCACCGTTTTTAAGGCAGCAAGTGCAATCTTAACCAGGCAGTTAATGTGTCTATTTTTCTCCCAAATGTACCGGCACCGGTTTTACAAAACTGCTGTATCTAATACTAAATGTAATATCAAGCGGACATGTTTATTTAAGACAGTTTTTCCGATCCAGTCATGTGTGTGGCTTTTAGTATCGGTTCGAAATCTTTTAATGCTTTTTCACTCAGCATGTTCAGTTTTTTTGCCACTTTTGGTTCGAAAAGGACATAGATACCCTTTGATTCGGTGCAAAGAACACCTTCTTCGTTGTATATCCTGCCCTGCATCACGGCTTGCCTTTCGCTCTTCTTTTCAAAAACATTCCCCGCGATTTTAAGCTCCATTCCATGGTATACGGGTTTGATAAAATCTATCGTCATGGATTTGGTTAGAATCATTTTTTTTAACAGATAGATGGCTGACCAGCTCATAATTTCATCCAGCATGGTGGATAATATGCCGCCATGAACCAGGTTGTCCCAGCCGACCAGATGATCAGGCACCTTCACCCATGAAAACACGGACTTGTCATCAGAAAAGAATTTCATCCTCAGCCCGCTGGGATTTGCCGGACCGCACCCGAAACACATATGATCATCGCGATTATGAAGCTGTTTGATTCCAGTTTTGATATGATTGTCCACGTTTTTCCTCCGTCATGCTTCAATGGATTGTAAAATCTTTGCCGCTGAAAACGGGATGCCCGATATATAGGCGCAAGACCAGGGCGGCCCAACCTCGAAATTGGGCGCATGGGGAGGTTTTGAAGCCCCCTGCTACATGTCGAACCGTTCAATAATTATCTCAAATAATCTATTATGATAAAAAACGGGTAAAAATGCAAGGTTATATCGCAGTCGAATTAAAATACTGTTGCAGAATGGGTGGCGTTGATTTAAACATCAGGATTATTTTAAAAAGTTTAGCTTTGCAATAGAACATAATGGATTTAAGGCCTCAAGGGTAAGAACCGGAAAGGTTTTGACACCATTTCAGCTTATTATTCATCCCTCTGAAACACAGGAGAAATTCATGAAAAAACTAAACGGGCAGCAAAAAAAATATTTAAGGGGGCTTGCACACAACCTAAAACCGGTGGTCTTGATCGGGCAGAGCGGTTTACCCGGCCCTGTGATAAAGGCCATCGATGAGGCACTGGTTGCTCATGAACTGATTAAAATTAAGTGTAATGCACATAAGGAAAAAGAAAGTAAAAAAGATATGGCGATGACCATTGAAAACAGTACACATTCCCAACTGGTAGGGATTGTGGGTCATACCATCATTTTTTTCAGACAGAACATTGATCCGGAAAAACAGAAAATTCATTTTCCCCAACGGTCTGACAATGATTAGAATCTCTTGCTGAGATGGAAACCAGTAAAGATTAAGAGGGTGCGCTGAGGCCTTGGCAAAATGGTAATTTTCCTGTCACCGATACAACGTTTTTAATTTTATCATTTTATTCCGCACCTGTTCCTTCAGAGTATCGATTGCAAGGTCCTTAAATGACGCGTAAGGAATCGGTTTGCCGAAAATGACTGAAACGGTTTGCGGATGCAAGTGCCAGCTGTTCTTATTGTTAAATTCATACAACCCGTTAAACGCGAAGGGAAGAATATCCGCCTTGGCTTCTCTGGCAAGGTGAAACGGGCCTTTTTTAAACGATCCGATTTTTCCTGTCAGCGTGCGGTGACCTTCCGGAAGAATTATAATGGATGTACCGGATTTAATCACCTGTTTTGCTTTTTCCAGAGCTTTGACTGCCTCGGTGATATTTTTCCGCTGTATGGGAATGTTACCCCATTTCCGTGTTAAATATCCAAACAAAGGTAAAGAAAAATGGGATGCTGCCTCCACACCCACCCAGTACTTCGGAAAAGCTGCGGGTAATGTAAAAATATCAAAAAGACTTTCATGATTTCCCATGAATATGTATGAATGGTTTGGGTCAACATTTTCAACCCCAAGGGTTCTCAAATTCACACCCATGATCAGCAGTTGCATTCTCGCCATGATACGAATAGCCGGATAGATTGTTTTGGTAGAGAACAGGATCATACCGAAAACAATGATGCAAAATATTACCATAAAAAATAATGCCCCTATTGCCCAGAGTAACGCTGAAATAATCGATCTCACGAGAAGTACCTCACACGCCCCGATAAAATGGTGACCTGTGTCGGTGTGGCCCCGAAAATTTCTCCGTCCGGGAGCAGTGTTTTTCCTGGTGTGGTGCGAATAGATACGGTTTTTGCCTGGTAAAATAATACGGCAGGATTCTCGCCATGGGTTCCCTTAAATATCTTGGGAAATGTGGATATCAGGTTGGTTCTGCTTAGGGGTGACAATACCACCACGTCGAAAAGACCGTCATCGATTTTTGCCCCGGGTGCCATCAGCATTTTGCCACCGGTAAATCTTGAATTGCAGATTTCCACAAAACAGTTTTTTGCTGAAATGTTTTGGCCATCTATTTCCATTTCCAGGGAGTGGAATTTCAAGTTCATGGTGCGGTACAGTACGCCGATGATATAACTCAGATCGCCTGTCCATCCAAACCGTGCGGCTGTTTGGGCCACGTCGGTAACAAATCCCAACCCCATCAAATTAACAAAAAAATACACATCTTCACCCTGGGTAAAGCGGCACACATCGACCGCCATTGTGGTCCCACGGCAAAGAGCCGCAAATCCGTCTTCTTCGGTAAAAATCTCAAGATCCCTGGCAAATGAGTTTCCGCGTCCGGCCGGGATGATTCCCAGCGACGGCAACTCAGTGTCATGGTGGTATTTAAGCAACCCGTTCAATAAATGGTAGTTCGTTCCGTCCCCGCCCACACTAACAATTCCGTCATATTCCGCTAAAGATATGTGTTTCATTATTTCAGCGGCATGACCGTGGTACTGGGTGACAAACACATTAAACCGAATATTGGCTTCTTTCAGCCGTTTTTCAGCTAACTTCATCAAATTTTTGGCTTTTTTCGCGCCTATCCGCGGATTGAGGACCAATGCAATTTTCATGGGTTATGCATCTCGACAAAGAATCCGGAGCCTCATATTCACTTTAACCGAGGGTTTCCTTTTCAATAAGAAGTTGAGCATAGTTTGGACTTCAATCTTTTCAGATCTCAAAATTACTTTAAAGCTTGCCAGCCCCTAAGGACTGAGCTGTGGTGCCGTTACTCCCTTTTACTGATAAAAAATGGATTCTATCATTATGGTTTTGGGAAAGCAAGTAACCGCCATGATCTTTTTTACTAAGTCGTTTATATATCATTTGGGTATTACAACATTCTGTATAACTCTGATACTGGCAAGATGGCTTATGAATTCAAAAGGCCGGTTTTTATAGGGCACTCTCAATATATTACCCGTCTGAATTTTCTTGACATTAAGAGGTGTCCCATAATATTTAAACTTTAATATGGTCCTCACCTAAAGCTTAATCTCACTTTTACAATTACTTTCCTTTATTTTGGCAATTTCTATCCATCGTTGAATCGATGCTCAACTTCTAAATGCTCTTCCCTCTTAAAGATACTGGTTTTTTCTTATATAACCTATAACTTATGTAAAGATTAATATGGAGAAACCCCTCAAAATGTGCCAGCCTTGCTCCTAACAGGACGTTTGTTCTGTTGGGAGCTAAATCACTTCTACAAAAAACCAAATCCAGAGAAATCAGCCACAGATCTTCACTAAATTATTGTATCAAAGAGTCTGTCGCATTGCCAAAGCAACTAAAATTCAAAAGATAAGGAAGTGATATAGCTTTTGGTCTTTAGGGCTGAATATTACAATTTCTTAGAAAACAAGGAGGCTACACTATGAAAAGGGGCGATGGACCCCATTGTATGGACAGCCTGAGCAGAGAGTTAAGCTTTTAATCAGCAGGTTGAAAGAGGAGGCATCAGGCAGCCTCTGCAAATGGATGAGGAAGGTTGTAATAAACTTCATCCGGTGTCAGATTGTCAAGGGCCTGGTGAGAACGTTCCTGGTTGTAAAACCTAAACCATTCCTTGAGTCCGTTTCGTAATTGCATGCCATGATCGAAAGCATGCAGGTAAAGATAGTGATACTTAACCGTCCACCACAGGCGTTCAATGAAAATATTGTCTTGGACACGGCCTCTGCCGTCCATGCTGATTTTGATATTCTGATGTTTTAAAACATCGGTAAAAGCACTGCTGGTAAACTGGGCTCCTTGATCCGTGTTGAAGATTTCAGGTGCACCGAATCGATGAATAGCTTCTTCCAAAGCCTCAACACAAAAGTCAGCATCCAGGGTATTGGAGACACGCCAGGATAAGACTTTACGGCTGTTCCAGTCCATGACAGCCACAAGATACATAAAACCACGGCTCATGGGAACATAGGTGATATCTGCCGCCCACACTTGATTTGGGCGGTTAATATTTAAGTTTCTAAGGAGATAGGGATATACCTTGTGAGCCGGATGTGGGCGACTGGTCCTGGGTTTTGGATAAATAGCTTCAAGGCCCATGAGGCGCATCAGCCGCTGAACACGCTTGCGATTGATTTTATATCCCAGCCTGCGCAGATGGTTCCTCATGGAGCGACTGCCCCATGTGGGTGTTTTTAGATACTGTTTATCGATGAGTTCCATCAGTTTTAAGTCTTCGGGCTTTATCGGTTTCTTTTTATAGTAATACGTGGATCGATTGATATTCAGCAGTGGGCATTGTCGGAAGATACTCAGATTCTGGCAGGCAGGATCGACCATTCCCTGCCGCTGTTTGCGTTTCAGAAACCGAGTTTGCGTGATAAAAAATCGTTTTCAACCTTCAGTTGTCCGATTTGCCGGTGAAGTTCATCAATCTTAGCATCCACCTGTTTGCGAGATTTATTGCCTTTGCCAAATGAGTCGGCGGCATTTTAAACCAGAGCTCGCTTCCAGGCGGCGATCATAGTCGGATGTACGCCAAATCGTTGAGATAATTCTGCGGTTGTCTGTTCGTTTCTTAAAGCCGCTAACGCGACTTTGGCCTTGAATTCGGGACTATACTTTTTTCGCTTGTTGCTCATGTCAGCTCCTTTCTGTTTATGCTGACTCAGAGCTTAACACGTTGTACTAATTTGTCCAATTTTATGGGTCCACCGCCAGGTACATGAATTTTTTTTTGATGATAGTGTGTTTTTTTCTTCTGTTAGGAACAGCGAATGCCCAACACATGACCGAGGTGAATGTTAGATATGATTCTCGTTATTTTCCAGAATTTGTTTATGGCAGAGGAGGATCTGAGGGGCATTCGGGTGCATACATTCAAATTGTTGCTGGAATAGACGGATACAATGATTTCAGTAAAATCAGAGTTAAAGCCAAACATATAGCCAGTGACTTTGAGGTTAGCCTTGTAGAACAACCCTCTGCATGTATTGGAGGATGGCCTTTTGATAATGTTGATCAATACTTTGTTATTTGGCTTCGACCAGATCAATCGTGAATGACAGGTAAATGGAGAATTATTTTAAAATACGAGAAAAATGGTACAAAAGAAAAAGAGACAAAGGCCGTTATGGTTCCTCGTTTCAACTTTCCACCAGAGCCAACGGGGATTCAGCTTGCGAATTGGAATGGAAAAACTTGGATTGTTTGGAATAGAATTGGAGATCCGGGTAATTCTGGAAAACACGTTGAGTACCGAATTGCCCATTTTACAACACCTGCCCCGCATTGCATGGACGACTGGTTAGTTATTCAGGAGGGAGGACCAACGTATTATGAGTTGTGGAGCGGCAACAGAATTGCAGTGGAACTTCCCACTAATTGGGTATCAGGAGATTTAATAAGAATTGAGAACAGGGTTTACGACGACATGGATGGAGTCTATCGAAATGACAGGGGAACCAGATTTTTCTTTTTGCCCTAAATGGATTGATGAAATGTTTTAAGGATCTTTGTCTACACGAAGGTAAAATCATCCAAAAGGCAGGGTCAGAAATTGACTCTGCCTTTCGTCTTTGCCCTACCTTTCATTAAAAAATATTATCCAATATACACCATCTCACGGCCTTTTAAAACCGCATGATAAATCAATACAAATAATATCTTATGATTATTGATGTTTTGTTTTTACAGGTTGGATATACGGTTGGAAATTGTATTTTCAGACATGAAAAAAGGGCTTACAATTTCTTGTAACCCCTTTATTAAGTAGTGGCGGCGACGATCCCGCTTTTCGGCGGGAAACTCGCGACCTTCCCGTCAGGACTGACGGGAAGGTCTAACCAGTTTTTCAATGAATATTTTGCTTTTACGGTTTTTTACGTATGCTTCTCTTTGTTTTCATCTCTAAACGCTCTGATTTAATTTCCTAAGCCCTTTTTTCAGCTCAATCATAAGTAGCTCCTTGAGTCCTCATTTGAAGAAGTTGTTGAAATAGGATATGGGGTCGGTCACTCGTATTTTACCCTTGTCATAGGGTCTCTTTATTTCCGCAACAATCTGTATGGCCTTTTTGGGGTTAAAGTTGTTTTGTCAACCTGCCGGGGACCTCCTACTAAAACCATCTTTCTTTTCAGATCATTCAGAATATGTGATGCTATATAGCGCATATGTCTATTTTACCCATAGTTCCAAAACAGCCAAGGCTATTTTGGATTCAAGGTACAGAAATAAAAAACTCCACCGGCATTTTAGATGAACCTGATGGGGTTATATATATCAAATCCTAGCCTCAGGCAGAAAAAAGATTTACCCATTAAAAAGTGCGAAAGGTTCTTGACACTACCATAATCAAGAATTTTCCCCATTGCCCATAGCTCAAATATGATCTGCAATTCTCCACCACTTTAAATCTGAAAGCGCTATCATATACGACTGCCAGCACAAAATAATTTACCCTGAATTGTCCCCTTTTTATGGTGGGGATAGTTGTGGGGACGGCAAAAAATAGCCATTAAAAAAGGGCTCACAATTTCTTGCAAACCCTTTATTTAGTAGTAGCGGGGACGACGAGACTCGAACTCGTGACCTTCCCGTCAGGACTGACGGGACGTTCTAACCAGTGCAATCCTTAATCAAGGTTTTTATATAATCTTTATTCTTTCTACGTTTAATTGCATTTTCTCTTTTCATTGCACTGGATCTGTCCGGATGTTCTTCATGGTAAACCAACTTCCAGGGGCGCTTTGGTTTAGTATATTTTGTACGGCCCTGGTTGTGACGTTCAATCCGGGATTGCAAATCCTGTGTTGAACCGACATAGTAGGTTCCATCCTTAAAGCTTTTCAGTATGTAAACATAATAAGCCATAAAAAGAAAAGGCCTGTCACTTATGATATATGACAAGCCTTGTTGATTACTGGCGGGGACGACGAGACTCGAACTCGCGACCTCCGGCGTGACAGGCCGGCGTTCTAACCAAAACTGAACTACGCCCCCGAATGATAATGTGGTAAAATATTAATAAATTAAATCAGTAAATCTTAACTCGCGATCTTCCCGTCAGTCCTGACGGGACGTTCTAACCATAACTGAACTATGCCCCCTAAACGAGGGATATGGTAGGCGGAACAGGGCTTGAACCTGTGACCCTCGGCTTGTAAGGCCGATGCTCTCCCAACTGAGCTACCCGCCCGTGAAAATATCTGCCACTTTATTGTAGCTTGTGAGTGAAACAGGCTTGAACCTGTGACTCTCCCGTCTGGAAAGACGGGATGCTCTCCCAACTGAGCTACCCGCCCCTGATTTCTTTTTAGCGTTTCCGCCGAAAAGACTGTTTTGCTAACAACTAAACAAAATAAAGTCAAGCTTAATTTATATTAAAGACGTTCTTTGTTCCGCCTCGTCTGCCACTATCTCAAGTGGCATGTCATTTTTCTGAAAAAGTGTATCCTCTTCGCCCCGAATCAGAGCCAGAGTAAGGACCTCGTCCATGTGCTCAACCGGAAAAATATCGATATGCTTGGATATGCTTTTGGGGATATCTTTTAAATCTTTTTCATTTTCCTTGGGAATAATGACCTTTTTAATTCCTCCGCTGTGAGCGGCCAGAAATTTTTCCTTTAAACCGCCGATGGGAAGTATACGACCCCTTAGGGTAATCTCACCGGTCATGGCAAGGTCGCGATGAACCGGCCGCTTGGTCAATGCCGACACAATTGATGTGCACATTGAAATACCTGCCGAAGGGCCGTCTTTAGGAATCGCCCCTTCAGGGATATGAATATGCATATCATACTTTCGGTAAAACTTCTTGTCGATCATAAGGCTATCCGAACGTGAACGCACATAGCTAACCGCAGCCTGGGCGGATTCTTTCATCACATCTCCCAATTTGCCGGTGACGGTAAGCTTTCCCTTGCCCGGCATGATCAGGGTTTCGATACAAAGGAGTTCTCCGCCCACCTGTGTCCAGGCCAGTCCGGTAACAATTCCTATTTGGTCCGTCTCTTCTATCTGCCCCTCTCTGAAACGATAGGGCCCTAAATATTTTTGCACAGTTCTTGCGGTAATTTTATTTTCTCTGTCGTCATTATTTTTAACCACTTTACGGGCAATTTTTCGGCAAATGGAAGATATTTCCCGCTCCAGATTTCTTACTCCTGCTTCGCGCGTATATCGATGGATAATCGAATAAATTGCTTTTCTGTTATACTGCACATTTTTATCCGCCAGTCCGTTAGCTTCAATTTGCTTGGGAACCAGAAAGTCTTTGGCGATATTATATTTTTCATAGTCGGTATATCCTGACAGACGGATGATTTCCATCCGGTCCTGCAGAGGAAGCGGTATTTCCGGCAGGGTGTTGGCGGTGGTGATAAAAAGGATATCGGAAAGATCATAGTCCACATCCAGATAGTGGTCGTTAAAACTAAAGTTTTGTTCAGGATCAAGCACTTCTAACAGAGCTGCCGAGGGGTCACCCCTGAAGTCCATACTCATTTTATCCACTTCATCCAGACAGAAAACAGGGTTATTCACTCCCGCTTTTTTCAGGGACTGGATTATTTTACCCGGCATTGCCCCTATATAAGTCCTCCGGTGGCCCCGAATTTCCGCTTCATCCCGAACCCCTCCAAGTGAAAGACGAATATATTTTCTTCCGGTTGCCCGGGCCACTGATTTGGCAAGAGACGTTTTCCCCACACCAGGTGGACCCACAAAACACAATATCGGCCCTCTTATTTTTTTAACCAGACACTGAACCGCCAGATATTCAAGTATTCTTTCTTTGGGTTTTTTAAGCCCGTAGTGGTCTTCATCTAAAATTTTTTCTGCTTTATCAAGGTCATCCAATATCTCACTGGTTTCAAACCAGGGAAGGCTGATCATCCACTCTATATAATTTCTCACCACAGTGGCTTCAGCCGACATGGGTGTCATTTGCTTTAATTTTTTAAATTCCTGTTTGGCCTTTTCCGTGGCCTCATCAGACATCTTTTTTTCTTCGATCTTCTTTTCCAGCTCTTTGAGCTCATCCCGCCCATCATCTTCGCTGCCCATCTCCTTTTTTATGGCGCGCATCTGCTCGTTAAGGTAATATTGCTTCTGTGTTTTTTCCATCTGTTCCTTAACCCGGCTTTTTATCCTTTGGTCCATGGAAAAAATTTCAATTTCCATCTTCACCAGTTTAAGGAGAAGCGAAAGCCGCTTGGTTGGAGATGCTGTTTCCAGCAGACGTTGTTTATCTTCAATTTTAAAGGAAAAATGGGAGGCCAGGGTATCGGCCAGTTTGGAAAAATCTGAGATGGCGGAAATATTGTTTACCAGATCCTCGGAAATATTTTTGTTAAGGCCGGCATACTCTTCGAAACTCTCCATAACACCCTTTGACAGGGCAAAGCCTTCTGCGGTGTTTACTTCCGGTTCAACGACAGGTTCAATCTCCACCTGAAAAAAATCTTCTTGCTGAATAAAACGGGAGATATGACCACGAATTTTCCCCTCAACCAATGCTTTCACTGTTCCATCCGGAAGGCGAAGAAGTTGAAGAACCTTTCCTATTGTTCCGGTCAAACTAATGTCTTTTTCAGAAGGATTGTCCACACCGGCTTTTTTCTGTGTCGCCAGAAAAACACTTTTGTCCTTATTCATTGCATCAGAAAGCGCATTTACGGACTTTTTTCTGCCCACAAAGAGGGGAGCAACCATATAAGGAAAGACCACGATATCTCTTAGGGGCAACAGGGGAAGAATTAACTTTGATGAATCCATTTCGTTATCTTTTTCATTTTCTTTAAAAATTTTAGGCAAATTGACCATATCCTTAATCTTATTTATAAATTTTGCCGGGACCGTAATCCGCCGCGGATCAAATTCCCCCGCTTAAAATCAGCGGGCTAAAAAGGCGTGCAGCACAACATCCCGCTATGCTTGTTTTTTTGTCTGTTCATACAGCAATATTGGATCTTCTTTATTCAGCACCACATCTTCGCCAATGACACATTCTTTGACATTCTCTTTGGAAGGGATCTCATACATAATATCAAGCATACATGTTTCAAGAATTGCACGCAGCCCCCTTGCGCCTGCTTTTCGTTTTACCGCTTCTGCGGCAACCGCAGAAAGGGCGCTGTCGGTCAATCTGAGATTTACATTCTCCATTTCAAAAAGCTTTTGGAATTGCTTTAGCAGGGCGTTTTTAGGTTCGGTTAATATCCTTATCAACGCGCTTTCATTCAGTTCGGCAAGTGTGGCAATGACCGGCAAGCGACCTAAAAACTCCGGGATCAATCCGAACTTAATTAAATCTTCGGGTTGAATCATTTGCAGAATCTCTCCAATATTTTTTTCTTCCCGTTTGACTATTTTCGCTCCAAAGCCCATTATTTTGGCTCCGAGTCGGCGCTGAATGATTTTATCAAGGCCATTGAACGTTCCACCGCAGATAAAAAGTATGTTTGAAGTGTCCACCTTTACAAAATCCTGCTGGGGATGTTTTCTGCCACCTTTGGGAGGCACGCTTGCCGTGGTTCCTTCAATGATCTTTAATAAGGCCTGCTGCACACCCTCCCCTGAAACATCACGGGTAATGGAAGGGTTGTCGGACTTGCTGGCAATTTTATCAATTTCATCAATATAGACAATTCCCCGCTTTGCCTTTTCCACATCATAGTCAGCGTTTTGCAGGAGAGAAAGAATAATGTTTTCCACATCTTCTCCAACGTAGCCGGCCTCTGTCAGACTGGTTGCATCCGCGATGGTAAACGGCACATTTAAAAACCTGGCAAGGGTTTGTGCCAGAAGAGTTTTCCCGCAGCCTGTGGGTCCGATCAGAATAATATTGCTTTTGGCAATCTCCACATCTCCTGTATTGATGGGAGAGTCGAGGCGTTTGTAGTGGTTATAAACTGCGACGGCAAGAATTTTTTTGGCTGCTTCCTGTTCAATGACGTAATCATCAAGCATCGATTTAATTTCTTTGGGAGTGAGCAGATTCTCGATATCCCGGGAATCCTTTTCGGTCTCCTCGTCAATGATTTCGCTGCAAAGCTGAATGCACTCATCACAGATATAGACTGCCGGTCCGGCGATAAGTTTGGTAACCTCTTTCTGATTTTTCCCGCAAAATGAACAGAAAAGATTATTGTCTTCTTCTTTTTTTGCCATTTTACGCCTCCGTTTTGTCTAATTTGTCAAGATCATCTCGATTAACGATCACATGGTCGACAATCCCGTAATCTTTGGCCTCTTCACCGGACATAAAAAAGTCACGGTCCGTATCCTCTTGGACTTTCGCCAGGTCATTATCCGTATGAAATGCCAACACGTTGTTCAGTGTATCCCTCATTCGAAGAATTTCCTTGGCCTGGATGGCGATATCAGATGCCTGTCCCTGTGATCCCCCCATGGGCTGGTGGATCATAATTCTTGAATTGGGCAGACAATAGCGCTTTTTTTTGGCTCCTGCGGCAAGAAGCAAGGCGCCCATGCTGGCTGCCTGACCAATACATACGGTTGCAATGTCCGGCTTAATATACTGCATGGTGTCATACACGGCCAATCCTGAGGTCACCACACCACCGGGAGAATTTATATAAAAGTTGATATCCTTATCAGGGTCTTCTGATTCAAGAAAGAGAAGCTGTGCGATTAAAAGATTTGCAATATCATCATTTACAGCGGTTCCAAGAAATATAATCCTGTCCTTTAGCAGCCTTGAGTATATATCATATGCACGCTCTCCTCTGCTGGTCTGCTCTATTACCATAGGTACTAGTGTCACTGATCGTCTCCTTTATTATGTTTAAGCGAAACAGCACTCTCCGGCTCCCTCTTCAGGCGGAGCTGAGTTTCATTTCGTCTTATCCGATTCTTTTTTTTCAGGTTTCTCACCGGCCTCGGGCTTTACCTCTTCAACGGTACTACTATCAATAATAAGTCCAATCGCCTGTTTTTCAAGCAGGGTATGTTTAAAAAACTCCACTTTATCCTTATTCTGGCTGTAAAAATTCTTTATTTCTTCAACCGGTTGGTTAAAGCTGTCCGCCATCTCCTTGAATCCATTTTCCAGATCTTCATCAGATAAAGTCAGTTTTTCCTGGTCAATCAGCTTTTTTAAAATCAGATGCCTTTTTACCTGTTTCAAAGCCGTATCGCGATATTTTTCAGCAAGACCTTCCCTGGTAAGTCCCATATCCTCCATAGACATATTTTGGGATGCAAAAGATCGTTCTGCTTCTGCTATAATGCCTTCCAGTTCATAATCCACCATGGTGTCGGGCACTTCAAAATCTGATTTTTCGATTAACGCCTTAAAAATTTGCTCGTTGAGTTCCTGTTCCACCCTTTTTTCATAACCCTGTGTTAAATTATCGGTGATTGTTTTCTTTAACTCATCCAATGTGTTCATGTGGCCAAGATTCTTTGCCATCTCGTCATCGATTTCAGGCAACACTTCCTCTCTGATCTCATTGAGCTTGATGTTAAATGTTATATCCAACCCTGCCAGCTTGGCGTTAAAATAGTCTTGGGGAAAAGTGACTTTAACCTCCCTGGTTTCGGAAGGTTTCATACCGATCATGCCGCTGTCGAACTCCTTTAATATTTGTCCGTTTCCGACTTTCAGGGTAAAATTTTCAGTCATCTGTGTTTCGGCATAAGGCTTCCCGTCTTTAAATCCCTCATAATCGATCAGGGCAAAATCGCCTTCTTTTACAGGTCGATCTTCTTCAACGGTTTTTTGCTGGGCAAGGCTTTTTTGAAGCATCTTGAGTTGCGCATCAACCTCTTCCCCACTGATCTTGTACAGTGTTTTTTTCAGCGTTAATCCTTTAAAATCAAGATCTTCAATCTCAGGGCTGATCTCTATGGTCGCATTATATTTATAAGGCCCTTTTTCTTCCAGTCCGGGTGGGTCCACCTTGGGGTTTCCGACCATATTGAGCCCGGTCTCCTTAAGGGCATCTAAAAAAGAGTCCTGAATCAATCTGGAAGATACATCGGCATGCACGTCTTTCTGAAACATACGTTTAAGAACTGAACGGGGTGTCTTACCCGGACGAAAACCTTTCACCTTTGCGTTTTTCTTAAGATTTTTATACGATGCATCCAGTTCATTTATCACCTTTTCTTCAGGTATTTCAATGTGGAGTATCTTTTTTACACTGCTCAGATCTTCAACAGTAACTTGCATGGTTTTCCTTTCTGATAAGTTGCATTTTAATAAGTTTATTGGCTAAATTCATTCGTTTCACCAGAAGTTTTTTTGGTGCGAGAGGGGAGACTTGAACTCCCATTCTGTCTCCAGAGCTGGATCCTAAGTCCAGTGCGTCTACCAATTCCGCCACTCTCGCAATTTTTTTACAAACAAACCACCTTTAAAGAAACAGGTGCTTGACTTCTTGATGAAATATATTAAATTAAAGAACTTACAAAAGTCCTTCTTGCTCGACAGTGTTTCCCGAAATGCAGCTAGGTGTTAAGCAAATCAAAGATATTAAAAACCGTGAGGTCTCTGAAACTGCATATTTTATTTGCGGACAGACGATAAAAGTAATATCAAACTATAAATGTGTCAAGTAAAATTGAAGAAAGCGCTTACTGTGTCAACATCTCGGAAATTTTTGATCATTAAATTTTGCCTGATTATCCCCATGATCGCGATGATCATTCTCAGCCTGTCACCCCGGCTTTCATACCCAGTCAATCCTTTTTTAGCTGAAAAAAAAACAGTGGTTCTTGATCCCGGACATGGGGGAGATGATCATGGCGTACAGGGGCCTGCGGGAACGCTGGAAAAAGAGGTAGCACTCAGTCTGACAAAACTTATGGCAAGCCGGCTACAAAAGGATTACCAAGCGACACTTACCCGAAGCGGTGATTACCGGATCGATATCATGAACAGAACAGCCATGGCCAACCATTTGAAAGCCGATCTGTTTATCAGTATCCACTCAGGAGGAAGTTTTCTTCACCAGGCCAAAGGAATCAATATCTTCTATTTTAAACAACTGTCCGGATTGGCCCTTGAAACTGGTACTGATTCGTCAAAACAGAAAAACGAAGGTCGCTCCCTGACTCTCTGGAACAATATCCAGGCTAAACATATTGCATCCAGCAAAAAACTGGCTGAAATCATGCAAAAACACCTTAACAGTCAGTTGGATTTTTCTATCAGTAACATACAACAAGCCGATCTCATGGTCTTAAAAGGTGCGGATATGCCCGCCATTCTTATTGAAGTGGGCTATCTGACCAATCCCGGTGATGAAAAAAAATTGCAAAACCCAGAAGTGTTATCCGCTTTTGCCAGGGTAATCTGCAGCGGGATAGATGATTATTTTCAAAAGTCTAAAAGATGATTGCATTTATAAATAAGCCGTGATATTTAGACCGTCCATCATCAAAACCTACCTTAATCGGGGCGTGGCGCAGCCTGGAAGCGCGCCTGCTTTGGGAGCAGGAAGTCGGAGGTTCAAATCCTCTCGCCCCGACCACCATCGATTCTATCGATAGTGGGGCGGTTATTGCCCCATATCCTATTTTCATTTTTTGAACCGCAGAAAGTCGTTCCGACATATAATTTCAAGCACTTAGGGGTCATCCTAAAATGCTTTTTTTGTGGATTTCGGAGTTGAACAATGCCGCTGTTTTTTAATCCTTTAACAATATGTAAAAACGCGTTAATAAAAGTTGCATAATCGCGGTATTTATAATATAAAAATAGCGGTATAAAAAATGACAATATCGCGGCAGGAGAATTCGAAATGATGGAACGTTACCCAAGATGGCAAAAGGCAACCATCAAAAAACTGATGTTTGAAAGACGTGTGCTGTTATTGAGCGGTCCAAGGCAATGCGGTAAAACCACACTCGCACGTGAACTGGAATCCAATCAGACTGAATACAGAACACTTGATGACGGTACACTTAGAGAAGCTGCCGAAAATGATCCACAGGGATTCATCAAACGTAGCACCAAAACATTGATTGTTGATGAAGTGCAGCGAATCCCGTCCCTGCTTTCAGCAATTAAGAAAGCTGTAGACGAAGACACCCGTCCCGGGCAGTATCTATTGACTGGATCCACTAACATACAATCGCTTCCAACCGTTAGAGAATCTCTTGCCGGACGAATCGCTAAAATCCGATTGCGCCCACTCGCCCAGGGGGAAATCGAAAAAAATGCTGCCCGGTTTATTGATTCCGCATTTGAGCAATCGTTCTCGCGCAAACATAGCCACTATGACCGAGATGCTCTTCTAGAAATCGCTTTCAGAGGAGGCTTTCCAGAGCCGATGTCGCTTCAGGATCGCGGTCGAAAGCGATGGCACTCCGACTACGTTAATGCCATACTGGAACGAGACTTGAAAGAGATCGCCAGAATTCATCGAAAAAATACCATTAGAGAACTAGTACACACCCTTGCAGCATGGTCAGGTAAATTTATGGACATATCCGCCATCGGCTCTGGCCTATCCATCCGGCGACCCACACTCGAAAGCTACATCAACGCATTAGAGACACTCTATCTGATTGAGCGTGTATACCCTTGGACGAAAACAGACTATGCCCGTGTCGGTAAACAAAACAGGCTTTTTATGGTCGACAGTGGCCTGATGGCGTCCCAGCTCAGCTGGAAAATGGACCAAGTACGACTAGATTCCGATCGCTCCGGTAAATTGATTGAAACGTTCGCCTTCAATGAAATCATGGCGCAAGTTGACGCCGGAGAAGGTCGCTATGAACTATTTCACTACCGTGACCGTGAAAAACGTGAAATTGATTTCTTAATAGAAAGAGAAGATAATGCATTGCTAGGTATTGAAATCAAAGCCGGATCTGCTGTTGGAAAAAGTGACTTTAACCATATTCGCTGGTTCCAGAAAAATCTAGTAAAAAAACAAAAGTTTATCGGTATTGTTCTTTACACAGGGGAATTTCCCGCCTCTTTCGGCGATAACTTGTGGGCAATTCCCTTTAGTCTTTTGTGGTCTTAATGCATAATTTAAAAATTGGACAGCTACTTTACAGCAAGTACTGGAGATGCTAACATACAACGACATCAGTGTTGTTTTCAAACCCAATATTCATCAAAAAATCGCTTGGTATGGCAGCATCAATCTAATGAGTCACGGCAGTGCTCAAAAAAGTATTATGCGCATTGAAAGCTCTAATATCGCAAATGAATAGGAGAACAATTTGTGATAATATTCACATTATATGGACGTAAAAAGTGGTAATTATCACATAATTTGTCTGAATTAGGCTTAGAGAATCTTCTTTTTCATAATGAACACCCGGAATGAAATCAGTAGCCTTTTGAGTTTTTGCGGCTGCAGACCCAATAGAAACCCTTTTCAGGCGATAGTATGCACAACTTATTGATATTATACACCATGCCCATCATACACGGGGAGATGGAAAAGAATAGCTTAATAAATACGATTTAATTTAAAATAGTTATGGGTATATTTTTTGAAAAGATCAACTGCATTGAGAGCAGGAAGTCGTCCCACCAAATGGCAGGTTCGCCCCGATCACAAATACAATAGATTCTGTATCCTTTGATTGGTGTCTTACCAGACCAGAGATTTATGTATCCAGCCTTTGTCGCCGTCCGCATGTTGAATGTGAATCCATTTGCCTTTTTTCCTTAAAATCTTAAACGGAATCCCCTTGTCAACGGTAAACAGGATTTTATTGTTAGTGCCCGGGCCCGAACGGATGTTGGCTGTTTCTGATTTGGTAATAACTGTGGGCGTTTTATTGACCAGAGATTTATGTATCCAGCCTTCATCCGCTTCGAAATCCCGAAAATGGTACCAGGTATCGGTTTTTTCAATTATAAAAATAGGGTGATATTTTTCCACCTTCCATAAAATATCATGATCGGTTCCGGGCCCTGAGCGGATGTTGGCGGTGGCGGATGAAACCGCAACACGCTCGGCAAAAGCGACACTGCTAAGCAGTATCAGAAAAATTACCAAAAAAGCAGAATAATGTTTCATTATAAAAGCTGTTTCCTTTGTAAGCATTAATCTGACGGATAGGTAAAAAGCATCACCGTTGGCGTGATAACCAGTATCAACGATGGCTAAGTAAAAAGTTCCATTTATGCGCTGTAAAATACAAGATCCGGTAACCTGACGCAGGTAAGTTTATTACCGTAAACTGCTCCGGTATCGATCCCTATTTTGTTGGGAAGCAAAAGTGGTTCCGGAAGCGGTGTGTGCCCGAAAACCACCTGTTTCCCGAAATCGTAATCGGTCTTGATGAAATTTTTTCGAATCCAGAGCAGATCTTCAGGTTTCTGTTTTTCAAGGGGAACATTCTTCCTCAGTCCGGCGTGTACAAATATATAATGGTCGGTTTCATGATATAGAACCAGCGATTTAAAAAATTCTAGATGTTCGTCCGGAAAAACAGAATGATCTGCCGGATTGTAGTGTCTGCTATAGCTTTCCAGGGTTTGTTGGCCCCCATTAATAAGATATGTATATCTGTCTGTTTCTGCAAGATATTTCTCCAGCATATCTTCATGGTTTCCTTTTAAGAATATGATGTCCGGGTATTTCTTTTTCAAGTTAACTAAATATTCCACCACTTCATAAGAGTCGGGCCCGCGATCGATATAGTCTCCCAGAAACACCAATTTTTCGCTGTCAAGATCGATATTTATCTTATCCATAAGCGTAATCATTCTGTCGTAGCACCCATGTATATCGCCAATCACATAAGTTGTTTCCATTATTGCCATAGAAAAAAGCCCTTGCTGAGCGCACAGAAAATGAAGCTTAAAATGACATCATTATCAATATAGGGTGAAAAAAGAGATCACTGTATGCTATTTCGTAATAATTTATCATATCTTGCTGGACCTATAAAAAGTGCCACCGACGGCACAGCAGTCCGCCGCGAACCATATACCGGGCACAGCGGTTTTTCAGGTCGAAACCATACATGTCATATGCCGGGTATCTGAAAAACCCCGGCAACGCAGTAAATGGGAATTTCCACGACACCATCTTATCTTATTTGCGCTACTTTATGACAAACACACGTTTTGGTTTGTCAAGGCGTTCAATCCCCTCTTCCACAGCTGCCTGGTATGCAGCTGCAAAATCCTTTGGCTTCAGGCGGGTGGAAAGTCCCTCTATCTCATCGGCCCTGCCGCAGGGTCTGTACTGGGCCATTATATTTACATAGCTGTTGGCTGAAATATGGCTGGCAATGAATTGCATAATTTCACGCGTCCCGGCAAGTCCCCCGGGCAGAACAAGGTGACGTATCAACAAGCCTCGCATGGCAATCCCATGTTCATCAACAACAAGATCTCCAACCTGCCGGTGCATTTCAATCAGCGCATTTCGAGCGATTTCAGGGTAATCTTTTGCCTGGCATGCCGCTTCAGCGATTTCCGGGCTCCAGAATTTAAAATCCGGCATATAAATATCAACCACACCTTCAAGCAATTTCAGCGTTTCAATACTGTCGTAACCACCGGTGTTATATACCAGGGGGACATTCAAACCGTTTTCCACAGCAATGGAGAGTGCCGAAAGAATCTGGGGAACCACATGCGATGGGGTGACAAAATTAATATTGTGACATCCAATATCTTGCAGGTGAAGCATGGTTTCCGCCAGTTGCTCGGATGTGACTTCTTCCCCGTAGCCCTCATGGCTTATATCGTAATTTTGACAAAAAAGACACAACAGGTTGCAGTGTGTAAAGAAAATGGTGCCGGATCCGCCTGTTCCCACCAAAGGTGCTTCTTCACCAAAATGGGGATTATAGCTTGAAACAAACGCTTTTTCGCCTGTATTACATACGCCTGTTTCACCGGCAAGCCTGTCAACCCCGCATTCCCTGGGACAAAGCCTGCAAGAACCCATAATTTTGCTGGCTGCTTTTATCTTTTCCTGAAGCAGACCATTTTTAAACGTCTCTACATAAGTGGGTTTAAAAGCCGGCATTGTTTTAACTTTTTTACTCAAGAATGATCGTTTTTAAAATTTTTTATTTCCTTCAGCTGGCTCTACCATTATCTTTTGTGCCAAACCCCGTCCGAGTATAAAGCGTTTAAAATCCACCGCAACCACAAGTTGCCCCTGTTTCGGATTGGTGACTACTTCTATTTCATCCTTCAGCCTTAGACCCATTGAAAGCAAGCGCATCCTGGCACCTGATCCGCCGGTGATATCTTTAATAATCAGGCGCTCACCCGGTTTTGTCATGACAAGAGGCATCTCTTGTATGCGTGTTTTAAGGCATTCTGAACAGATACCATATATTTCCATTTTATGCTGAAGCATGTGGAAGCCATGAGCCTTCGCCACCTGTGCCTGAAGATCCTCCAAACGATCTTCCCTGAATTCAACAATCTTTCTGCATTTTGTGCAAATCATGTGATCATGGTGTTGGCCAAGGTGCATGTGTTCATAACGGACAGGTCCATTATTAAACCTGTTTATTTTAGCGAAACCGAAACGGATCATAAGCTTAAGGGTATCCCTGACAAAATCAGGTTCAAAATGATATCCTTTTTCCTCCAGAAGTTCAATCAACTCACTGCTGGTCAGGTGCTTTTCGGTTTGCAGAAAAACTTCAAGAATACTGAATCTGTCTTCAAAATCATCTATGTATTCCTGTTTAAAAAGTTTTTTGAACTGCTGTTTTTCCTGCCGGTGAATATGTCTCATATCAATTCCTTACCAAACAACCATGATGGTGCCGCATAAAGGTTCATCGACTGCCCGGGTGCAGCGTAACTCAATTCATGGTTGCCCGCCTCGCTGTATTCAAGCAGGGCATTTAAAATTTTCCTCCCCTGTTCAAGGTCTGAGATCTTCGACCTGACCTTGAACAGACAAGCGCAGACTTTCAACTGAAACGGTTTGAAACTGGCTCGTTTTTTGGATTTTCAGAAAAAAATCATCTGGTGGGGCCAGGAATGTCGTAGGTGGTGCATGTTCCAGTTGAACAGGTCCTTGTGGTAGCGGTTGGGCCTTGATTTGCACCGGTGTCGCTTCCTGTCGCGAAGTTGGTCACACTAAGAACACGTTCAAATTCTTCTGAATTGCACTTTGGGCATCGAAGCTCGGCTTCATCATCATCGTTTATAATCAGCAATTCAAAAAATTCCTGGCATTTTAAGCATTTAAATTCATATATCGGCATAGTTATATTCCTACATCGGGTAAAATAATAAGTTTTCTCCCCATGAGCTGGGAGAAAAAAGTTAAGTGTTTATTTTATTACGATTCTATATATGTTGTCAAGAAAATGGATGAGCACCTGATGGCAGCTTCATCACAAAACAGGTGCCCTGTTTATCTGCTTCTTCTAAGGACAAAACGCCGCCATGTTTTTTAACAATTTCGTGGCAAATATACAGGCCGAGACCGGTTCCCTTACCAACCGCCTTGGTGGTGAAAAAGGGTTTGAAAATGTCCTTCTGGATTGATTGGTCGATTCCCGGCCCGGTATCCCGACAGGTAAAAATAACCTGATGGGCATTTTTATCGAAGCGGGTGGCCAGAAAGATCGTTCCCTTGTTACCGGCAACCGCCTGTATCGCATTTTTAATTATGTTTAAAGCAGCCTGACCTAAATTTGCAAAATTCCCCTGAATATCGGGCAGGTCAGAGTCATATTTTTTTGATATTTCAAGATCATAGTGTTTGTATTCATTATAAAGAATTCTCAAGGCATCGGTGATCACCATGTTGAGGTTGACCGGCTCCGTGTAGGTCTGTGTTTGTCTTGAAAGGCCGAGAAGACTGGAAACAATATCCCTTGCCCTGCCAAGCTCTTTGTGGGCAAATTTGAGATCGTCTATCATTTCTTCATCTAAGGTGATCTTGTCGGCCATCTGAGATAGGTCCTCTATGGTGGATTGTACCAGGCTGGAAACACTTGTCAGCGGGTTGTTTAGCTCATGAGCTGTGCCTGCAACCAGTTGGCCAATTGCCGCAAGGCTTTCCGAACGAATTAACTGATCCTGGGTTTTTTCCTTTTCCACCAGGGCATCATTTAACTTGGCCGTTCTTTCCCGGACTATTTCTTCCAGATTCCGGTTAAGCTCATCAAGACGCCGGTATGAATTCGCATTTTCTATTGCCAGGGCACTCTGGCTTGATAAAGTTTCCAGCAGGTCAAGATCTTCCGGAGAAAAAAGGTCACCGGAAAGTTTTTCACCTAAAACAACAAATCCGCTTAACCTGTCCTTGAAGATCATAGGAAGTACAACCTCAGCGCCCAGTTTATCCAGATCTGAAAGGAGATGCTGTTCATCCGGACCTTTTTTTCGCCCTGCTATTCGCTTTTTTATAATCGGCTGGTGATGTTCTTTCATAAAGTGAATAATAAAAGACTTGTCGAGACGGGAGATCGGGTGGGTAAAATTGATATGTTTTTCTTCAGATGAATATTTTTTAAAACCTGTACCGGAAATATCACGCAAAAAAAGAATACAATGTTCAACCTGCATGGCTTTGAAAACAGTCTGTATGAGAAGCTTGGCAATTTCATCAAAATCGAGTACGGACGCGATCATCCGGCTAACCTGTTTAATGGTTTTCTGGTAGTCATATTTCCCCTTGGAAAAGATATGGTCTATAACGGTTTGGACTTTTGTTTTCAGCGGCCCGAAAATAAAAGCAACAAACAGAAATAACAGTATCGGAAAATAAACGGAATCTGAAAAATCAAAATTTTTAAATACCTTGTCGGCAATAATAATGATAAGGGCATAAATGCAGGTCAGGAAAGCGGTAATCAAAGAATAAAGCAGACTTTTTTTGATCAAAATACCCATATCGAGCAGATCGTGTCTGAAAAGCCCCACGGTAAAAATGATAAGCAGGATAAAGCTCATATTGCCCGGCGGGTAAACTGAATAGCCCAGAATCGGAAGGACATCTAGGCCGTTGATCAATCCTATAATGCCAAAACCGGCCAATACATATTTAAGCCGGTTTTTTCTTGAGCTGTTTTTTTCGTGTCGGATCGCATTGTAGAGTATAAAAAGAATATAGGTGCTGATCATCAGGCCGCCGATGCCAAAAAATAGATAGAGCCTGCCTCCCCTGGCAAAATAACCGAAAAAATGCTGTTGCATGGATTCAATATAAAGCGAAGTCGGTACAAGGCATACGAGAAAAACGGAATAGGCATAAGCCAGATAAACCAGCCATTTTCTGCCCGGTATCTTAAGATAGGTATGAAAAAACTGAATGAATACCGGCCCGGAAAAAACAAGGAACACATGATCGATGCGGCTGACCCAAAGAGCTCTTTCCGCTGAATGAGTGTTGAAGGCAAAAAGAATGTCCAGGTTAAGAAACGAGCCGAATATGCAGATGGCTAAAAAGAAGATGTTGGCTTTTGACCAGTGCCCCCTGACGACTGTCAGAACGACAAGCCCGAGAAAGCAACATAAAGTCAATAAAGGAGGAATACTGTATAGATTCATATTGCAGTTTCAAGCATTTCACGGGCATGGTCAAGGGTTGCCTGGGTAATTTCCACTCCGCCAAGCATCCTGGCAATTTCTGTAAGACGATCTTTTTCGTTCAGGGGATGAATGGAGGTGCTGGTTCTGCCTGCTGTAACTGATTTTGCTATGCAAAAATGCTGCCTGGCAAATTTTGCAATCTGAGGAAGATGGGTGATGCAGATAACCTGATGGTGATCGGCAAGGGAAGAAAGTTTTTTCCCCACGACTTCAGCCACACTCCCCCCTATCCCCGCGTCCACTTCATCAAAAACAACCGTTTCCACCGAATCTGTTTCAGCCAGTATCGCTTTCATGGCCAGCACCACCCTTGAAAGTTCACCTCCGGAGGCAATGCTTGCCAAAGGCTTAAGCGCTTCTCCTATATTGGGGGCAATCATAAAAGTGGCTCTATCAAGCCCGGTTTCAGTTAACAGGTTTCCTTTCCATGTAAGATACCGGTGTGTTTTTTCGTCTGCAGGTGTATGCTTAAGTAAAATTTGAAACCGGGTCCTGGACATCTCAAGAGAGTCCAGCTCACTCACCACTTTTTTGGCAAGCATGGTTGCGGTTTTTTTTCTTTTTTCTGACAGCGTTTCGGCCAGCTGAACGATTTTTTTATGGCGCAATGAAAGCTCTTTTTCGGTATCTGCAATGGTACCGGATATATTTTCAATTTGGCAAAGTTCCTGTGAAATTAAATCAAGGTGTTCTGAGACCGCCTCTATGGACCCCCCATATTTACGTTTCAGCCTTTGAAGGGTATCGATTCTATCTTCAACGGCTTCGAGACGCTTCTCATCCACCTGTATGGTTTTAAGATATGTTCTCAGACTTTCAACCATATCTTCCAGATTAAATGTCACCCCTGCCACACCCTCGGCTTTTAAAGTAAGCTGTGGGTCTATACTGCCGGCTTTTTCCAGATTTTTTTTCACCTCCACCAGTCGTTCAACGATTGAGCCATGGGCTGAATAAAGTTCTTCAATACTACCATTTACCGCCTGATAAAGCGCTTCACCGTTTTTAAGGATGGTGTGTTCTTGTTCCAGATCGGCGTCTTCCCCCAACACCATTGAAGCTTCTGTGATTTCCTTTTGCTGGAATTCAAGCAATTCAATATGTTGGGCCTGTTTTTCTTTTGTTGAAATAAGCTGGTGCAGTTTTTCTATCATAGGAAGTATTTCATGAAAACATTGAAATACCTCTTCACGCAGGGATATCAGGCCACCAAATTGATCCAGAATCAAAAGATGCTGATCTTCTTTTAACAGCCCCTGGTGTGCATGCTGCCCCGATATGCTTGCCAGGTTTTCTGTAATAGAATTTAAAATCTGCATGGTAGATAAACGGCCGTTAATGTATATCTTGTTGTGGTCCGTTCTGGATATGAGTCTTCTGACCAGAAGCCCTTCAGCTGGATCGTAGCCCTGTCGCTCCATGATGCTTGCGACATCGCTTGTGGGGGAAATTTGAAATAAAGCCTCAAGTTCCGCGGTTTCAGCTCCTGTGCGGATGAGGGTTGCATTTGCACGGCTGCCTAAAAGAAGATTAACCGCATTTAATATGATCGATTTCCCGGCGCCGGTTTCACCGCTGAGCACAGTGAGATCGCCGGAAAAACTGATATTTAAGTCATCGATGATGGCAAAATTTCGGATGGTGAGTTCTTGAAGCATATAATTTATGTTTTTATTGATGAATTCGTAAAAAACTATAATATGCCATTTTGTGGCACTGTAGCCAAAATCATCTTTGCAATTATATCAATATGTTATGATTAATTTATTTGAAAGATATTGCAAATACAAGATACAACTATTTGAATATCGAATATCGAACAAGGAATTTCGAATGACGAAGTGTCGAATCGCTGCGCTCTATCTTTTTAAGATTAAAAATGGTAGAATACCTTACTTCGATATTCATTATTCCTTGTTCGATATTCTGCGGTTCAAAACAGACTTGTAAGCTTTATTTTTATTAAAAAAACTTATTTATTATATCAATAGGTTATGATTGAGTTAATTGAAAGTCAACTTCATCAGGTTTTAGGTGTTAACCTTGAACCACAGAACCTCTAAACCGTGAATGGCTACCATAATGTCCGATTTTTGTAAAGGTTCATTTCGGATAACCGGTAATTTCGCGGATACGCTCATAGAACGGTTTAAGGCGTTTATACATCTTTTTATAGACGTCGTGGTAAAGTTCATTATAAAGCCGATGTGTTTTTACATCAGGCTCAAAAACGTCTCCCACACGGGTCATTGCTTTCACCGCGGATTTAAAATCTTGGTGCAGCCCAAGACCGACCGCCACATCGATGGACGCTCCCAGACCCGAAGTCTCATAAATATGCGGCCGGTCCGTGGGTAAACCGAAGATATCCGCCGTAAGCTGCATGGCGCTTCTGCTCTGGCTCCCGCCGCCCGACACTTTTAGGTTTTTGATGGGAATCCCTGTTCGTTTTTCTATGCGCTCTTTTCCTTCTCTGAGAGCATAGGCCAGCCCCTCCAGAATCGACCGGTAAAGATGCGCCCGGGTGTGAACATCACCGAAACCTATGATGGCTCCCTTGGCCTCAGGCCCAGGATTTTTTAAACCCGGTGACCAGAAAGGCTGAAGCATTAGACCCATGGAACCTGGAGGAACATTTTCCACCAATTTCTCAAAAAGCTCTTCGACTTCCAAGCCCTGCCTGGCAGCTTCACGCTGTTCCTCGTATCCGAATTCTTCTTTAAACCAGCTCACCATCCAGTATCCACGAAAAATCTGCACCTCAATGGTATGATATTTTGGTACCGCGGAGGGATATGGAGGAAGCAGGGGAATGGCTTCAATATATTTTTTGCTGGTGACATTAATGGTAGCGGTGGTACCGTAACTAAGGCAGCCGATGGAAGGATCGAGACTCCCTGAGCCGATAACCTCGCATGCTTTATCAGCCGCGGCTGCAATCAGCGGCAGCTCTGCCGGAAGGCCTGTTTCTGAGGCTGCCTTTTGAGTGATTTCCCCAAGTATCTGGCCGGGCGGTATTACTCTAGGCAGTATTTTTGGGTCAATATGCAATACTTCCCATTTCCAGTTATGTTTCGCAGCCCAGCGCAGCTTTTTATAGTCAAAAGGAATGTAGCCCACCTGACACCCGATGGAATCAACAAATTCCCCGGTGAGCCTGTATGTCAAATAACCGGAAAGAAGCAGGTATTTATAAGTGTTTCGCCACAAATCCGGCTGGTATGTCTGTATCCAGTTGGCTTCCGCTTCTGCCTGAAAATAGGCAATGGTATCGCTTAAACGGATCAGCTTGAAAAGAAAGCCCCAGGGACCTCCAAGAGACGGCATACCGTGAGTTTTACGCTGATCAAGCCAGATCATTGCAGGACGGAGAGGGTTTCCGTGTTTGTCTACATTGATCACCGTGCTTCTTTGGGTGGTAACGGCAATTCCGGCTATTCGTTCTTTAAAATTTTTATCCTGCTCCCACAGTCCCTGACAGGCCTGGCAAAGGGCCTGCCAGAACACCTCCGGATCCTGTTCCGCCCACCCGGGCTGATCAGAATAATAAGGCGTAAAGGGAGCGATTTTCTTTGCCACGATCCGGCCTTCAAGATCAAAAATAATGGCTTTAATACTCTGGGTTCCGTTGTCAATGGCCAGTAACAGATCTTTATTATTCATGTATCACCTGTATCGATCTGGTTCGTTCAATTTTTTAAAACCATTTCCTTTGGGCATAGACTCTTTATACCGGTAAAATATTTCATAACGGCTCAGGTAGTTAGGTTGAAGGCTGAAGCGCGCTAACCGTCTTCAACCTTCAGTCTATCTGACCGAGTCGTTTAACTATTTTTTTAAAAACCGCTTTAAATTTATTAATAAATAAAGGTCTGGGTTCATCAGGAGGTGCAGCCTCTGTTGGTACAGGGGCATAACAACGCTCCCATTTTTCAAGGTATATTTTTATTTCTTTCCTCCAGCGTTTATGATTCCATGGCAAAGAATTTTTACAAAGCCTTCTGATTCGTTTAAGGTACGATTTTCCACCCTGTGGTGTCAACAGTCCTATTCGCAGGCGTCTTAACAGCAGATCGTCCAGATGTTTAACCTGTTCATGTTCTGCGGCAAAGGGCACCTCCGCCCATAGAGTTTGGGTACCGGAAATATTAGACAGATCTTCGGGGGAAGCGCTGCCAACCAGCTCTTCTGCTTTTTTACCGTACCGACCGTACAGACGATGCCAATGGGTCAATGACAGGCCATAATCCATTTCAGGGCGGTCCGGCACCCGGGAAAGCTCAGGGGCGTTCGGCCCGTTCATTTGACCTGGGCCAAAAAAAGGTTTGGCGGCCTTTAAAGCCTCCTGTGCCGACCGCCTGAAGGTGGTCAACTTTCCACCGGTGATGGTGACCAGACCTTTATCTTTCCAGATCATATGTTCTCTGGACTCTTCAGAAGGTGAAAGATTACCTCTGCTGAGTATGGGGCGAACACCGGCAAATGTTGAAATGCAGTCTTTTAATGAAATATCGACTGAGGGAAACATGGCTGTGAACGCATCCATCAGGTAGTCAATTTCCTCCTTGCTGATGGTTGGCTCCTTTGAAAGGTCATCATAATGATCCACATCAGTGGTACCAAGCAGTATGGCCCCTTCCCAGGGAACAATAAAGACAGGCCGGTTATCTGCAGGATGAACAAAACTGACTGCATGGGATAGATCCAAAAGGCTGCCAGGAAACAGAAGATGACTTCCCCGTAAAGGACGCAGGTGAAGTTTCGATTCCGGTGACGGATGAAGTTCCTCAGCCCATGATCCTGTAGCGTTAATAACTGCCGGTGTTGACAGGTTTTTCACATTGAGTGTTTCCGTATCTCTTGCGGTGATGCCCACAACTTCTCCATTAACATTGCGGTTTATTTTGATTGCGCTGGTGTAATTTAAAGCTGTGCCACCTGATTCCACGGCCTCATTGATCAGGCGCAAAACGAGACGGGCATCATCCACCTGTGCATCATAAAAAAGAAATCCCCCTAAAAGTGCTTCCTGTCTAATTTGTGGGATGAGAGAAGAAAATTTTTCTGCTTCATAATATTGATGCTGTTTTTCCCCGGCGATCATATCATATACTGAAAGACCTACACTTAACATTTTTTTCCCTGGCTTTTGGTTTTCATATACGGGCATCAGAAAACCTAAAGATTCCACCAAACCGGGTGCGCTGTGAAGCAAATGCTCCCGTTCATTCACAGACGCCCGGGTAAGCAAAAAACGCTTTTCCTTAAGATAGCGCAACCCGCCATGGATTAATTTGGAAGATCGGCTGGAAGTTCCCCAGGCAAAATCTTTTCTCTCTAACAAAAGCACATCCAACCCCATGTGGACTGCTTCCCGAAAGACGCCTGCCCCGGTAATTCCACCGCCGATAACGATAAGATCCCAGTTTTTCTTTATGTCTTCAAGTTTCATGTTTTTCCCTGGATGGTTTTGACTTCGTTCCAGATGACAATGCTGTTTTCCATGGCTTTGCGGACGGTTTCCTCAACGTCTTTGCTGCCCTTATGAATGGCATGTATAAGGTCAATATAATATTTTCGGGAGGTCTTACGCGATTTATTAAGGCTGAAATAATGAAACGCCATGGCCATGAAGGCAGAGGTGAAATCATTAAAAATCAGGGTATATATGGGATTGCAAGAGTGCTCGGCCATAAGAAGCTGCAACTTCCAGTCATAGGTTGCGAAACCAGTTGCTTCATCATTAAGACTGTCCGCCATGGCCAAATATTTCAAAAGCACTTCGGCCGCTTTCTCGGCAGACAGGCGGGCAATAATGGGAAGCAGGGTGCATCTTACTTCAAGGAGATGGGTGATAAATCCATTGGGTAAAAAATCGCTATACTTGGCCATGGTGGCCAGCAGCCTCAACCCGCCGTTTTTCCAGTAATCATTGACCACTGTCGGTTTTCCCTGTCGTATTTTAATCCATCCTTCGCCGGAGAGGCGCTGCAGGGTTTCCCGTAACGTCGGTCTGGTGACACCCATTTGCGCGGCAAGGCCTCTTTCATTGGGCAAAACCGTTCCCGGCGGGTATTTTCCGTTGAAAATAGAAGTCAGTAACTCACGTTCAACATACTGTGCCGGACGAATGAGTGAGTTTGCGTTATGTTTCACATTTTCCCTTTCTTTTTTATGCCATAACTGGTAAGAGGTCATACCAGTTTAAAGTAGGTTTGTCAATCATTTTTGATAAACAGGTAAAAAGAAAAAACCCTTTCCCTTTGGGAGCATAAGCGCTATAGTATTTGTCAAAATAACGTTCCGATAGCAGTTGTTTTTTGAGTTGATTTTGGGTTGTCGATAATATCCAAAATAGCTAGATCCAAACGCTCAAGTAATTTTTCTTCATTTTTACAGACATGGTTATTAAACCAGCGTGCTTTCATAATATTCCAAATCCGTTCAATCGGATTCAAGTCTGGTGAATAGGGTGGTAAGTATTTTGGCTGCCAGCCATGCCAGGTGGTCGTATTTTTTCGGTGCCATGAGGCATTGTCCATAATCAAAACGTTTTTTGTTCTTTGAAATGAAACGATTTTATTCGCCTCATCCAAGAAAGCCTGGAAGGTAGCCGAATCGGAATGAGATGCTTCAATGGCAAAAAACTGTCCTGTACGCGGGCACACCATCCCGATTACATTCATTCTCAGGTGACCGCCGTTTTTTGTTATCCGGGTTTTCCTTCCCTTTTTGTCCCATCGTCTTCGGGGGCGAGGATCCCCTTCAAATCCGGACTCGTCTGCAAACCAGATGTCTACATCCGGTTGATTAAACAACTGTTCGAGCTCTTGCAAAAAGTTTTCCCGCAATTGCTCGTCTTGTTTATCGGACCATGGTTGAGGTGTTTTTAAGGCAAAACCCTGTTTATGGAAAAAACGAACCACTGTCCGATAGCTGCATTCGACCTGATACACATCGCTAATGTATCCATGAAAGGCTTTTGCAGTCCAGAATGTTCGCTCCGCCTGTTGCGGTTGATCTATCAGCTCGGCAAGTTCGCTTTTCTGCTCTGGTCTGATAATTTCGGTCCGGCCGGGTCTTTTTTTAGCGATAATTCCGTCAACACCGGAATGATTGAAACGATTGATCCACTTTCTCAATGCTCGGTTGGTTATTAAAAGTGAGTTGCGCACCAGTTCTCTGTCAGCACCAGCCAGAAGCATTTGAATGGCTGTACAGCGTATAGTTGTTTCACTGGAGCCTATCCGGGCAACCTGCTTAAGTTCCTCAATAGAAGCATTTTCCGGATAGGGAATGAGTAAGGGCCGTGCCATAATTTACTATATGGCACATAAATACACAAAAGTCTAGATTTATTTACAATAAATTCAGCGCGTTATAATATTGTAGAAAGTGTATGATTTCAACCCTTTATGCCCGTAAGCCTTAACGCCAAATCTTGCTTTCTATCGGAACTGTAGGGGGGTGATAAATCTAAACCCCTAAAATTGTTAAAAGTGACCGGGGACGGTCTTGACACTGCTTGACAATTCTCCTTTTTACCAGCATTTTTCAAAACATCTTTGAAAAAAATAATTGGTTTTAAAATTATATAAGAGTATAATAAACATTGCGGAAAAAAGCGATGAATATTTTATCTCAACGGGTATTGAGTATGTGAAAAATCGCCCCAGGAGCATAGTTGCTGTTATGGAAAACATGTTTGATATTATATTAGAAATTACTCAATTCATTATTATTAGTGCGATCATTTTATTCCTTCATACCAGTAGCAAAAAGGAACATATCCCTCAGCATGCGGGTTGGAGATATATAAAAGCTGGTTTTGCATTGATTCTTTTTGGGGTATTTGTAGATATTACGGATAATTTTTCAGCATTAGACCGGTTTATCATCATCGGCGATACTCCGTATCAGGCCTTTCTAGAAAAAGTTATCGGCTATTTGCTGGGTTTTTTCTTACTTGCCATAGGCCTATGGAAATGGATGCCAAATATTATCAAACTCAGAGAAACTGAAAACCGGCTCAAAAAGCTTTACAAGGAGCTTGAACACAAAGTCAAGGAACGTACGGCTGAACTCAACGAAAGCAACATCAATTTTCAGTTGGAAATCGAAGAGCGCAAACGTTCTGAGGATGCATTGCGGGAAAGTGAAACAAAATATAAGACTCTGGTTCAGAATATCCCGGGTATGGTTTATAGCGCTTTACCTGATTGGTCAACGAAGTTTTTAAGCGGTAGTGAGAGAATCTGCGGTTACACCAGTGATGAGATTGATTCTAAAAAAGACAAATGGCTTAGCCTTATACATCTAGATGATAAGGAAAGAGTCTTTAGACAAGGTTCCGAACTAACAAAAGTACCGAAAAATATGGTTCAAATATATCGAATCATAACTAAAGACGGCAATGTTTGCTGGGTTGAAGACTATAAGACGTCGCTTTTTTCTAAAGAAGGGGAATTTATAGGGATAGAAGGTACTGTATATGATATCACTTCTCTTAAACAGGCAAAGGACGAACTGAAAAATGAGAAGACTTTCATTGATAATATGCTGGATACCATCACGGATGGTTTTTTGGTGATTGACTTAGAAGGAAAAATTCTCCGATGGAATAAAACCATTAGTCAGGTCACAGGTTACAGCGACGAGGAAATATCCTTGATGCAAGCGACCGACTTTTTTTCAGGCGAAGACATTCAGCTCGTGATAGATAATATTGGGATAGTGCTACAAGAAGGACATGCCAGCAACCAGGCATCCGTCGTTACTAAAGAGGGAAAAAGTATCCCTTACGAGTTTACTGGCGACTTGTTTAGGGACCATGAGGGCAATCCTTTAAATATCTGTGCCGTAGGCAGAGATATTACCGAGCGTATACATGCGGAGAATGCGCTGCGAAAGAGCGAAGAGAAGTATCGCGATCTTGTTGAAAACATGAACGAGGTCATTTTTACCGTTGATAAGAGCGGGTTTCTTGTCTATGTCAGTCCTGCTATAGAATCCATTTTGGGTTATAGCCCTTCCGAGGTCATTGGCAAGTCGATTCAGGAAATCATATATAAAGCAGACCTGAAATTGGTGATGGGTCGTTTCCAGAAAGCTCTCGCCGGAATAAAAGTTCCGACTGAGTACAGAGTATACAAAAAATCCGGAGAAATATGCTGGGTATACTCTTCCAGCAAGCCGGTCTTCGATGAAAAGGGTGTTTATGGCCTGCAAGGCCTGCTGACCGATATTGATGACCGGAAACGAGCAGAAGAAGAAAAAAAGGGTTTAGAGAAAAAGCTGGTTCGCTCTCAAAAAATGGAGGCACTGGGCATTCTTGCCGGAGGTGTCGCCCATGATCTCAATAATGTATTGTCCGGGATTATAAATTATCCTGAGTTATTGTTAATGACGCTTCCCGAAGAAAGCCCGATGAGAAAACCTCTGCAGGCCATAATGAATTCGGGCTTAAAATCCGTTGCAATCGTCCAGGATTTATTAGATCTTACAAGAAGGGGTGTTATTGTCAATGAAACTTTGAATTTAAACGATATTGTTTCTGATCATTTAAGATCACCCGAAAATAAAAAGGTTATTAGCTATCACCCCGGTGTTGATATTGAGACGAATCTTGAACCTGATCTTCTCAATATAATAGGTTCTCCGGTTCACTTAAAGAAAGCGGTGATGAATTTGCTCTCCAATGCAGCAGAAGCGCTGTCCGGTGGCGGTAGGATCATAATCTCTACTGAAAACAGATATGTTGACAGTCCAATAAAGGGGTATGATCACATAGATGAAGGGGATTTTGCTGTCCTGAGAATACAAGATAACGGGACTGGAATCGCGGTTGAGGACCTCCAAAATATATTTGAACCCTTTTACACAAAAAAAGAAATGGGCAGAAGCGGTACAGGATTGGGAATGACTATCGTATGGAACACAGTTCAAGACCATCAAGGATATATAAATTTAGAAAGCACTGTAGGAAAAGGAACCGCTTTTGAACTCTATTTTCCTGTAACAAGAGAAGAAATTGCTAAAGAGAAAGTCTCGATATCGCTTAAAGATTACATAGGCAAAGGCGAAACAATTTTAGTGGTTGATGATATTAAGGAACAAAGGGAAATCGCATTTCAAATGTTAAAAACATTGGGCTATTTTGTCACTTCCGTTTCAAGCGGTGAAGAAGCTGTTGAATACATAAAAAACAATTCAGCAGATTTGCTGGTTTTAGATATGATTATGGACCCGGGCATGGATGGCCTTGACACATACCAGAAAATCCTCGAAATACATCCGGGCCAAAAAGCAATCGTTGCAAGTGGATTTTCCGAAACAGACCGGGTCAAAGAGGTTCAAAGACTTGGCGCCGGAGCATATATTAAAAAACCATACACTTTTGAAAAGATCGGTTTAGCCCTGAAAACCGAATTGGAAAGATAACAACGGGTGTCTGATTATTCATTAAACCCCTTTTCAGTTATGGATACACGTTGTTATCTTCTTTCCAGAATCATGCTTGACAATTTGCCTAATTCGTGACGTTTTTCAAAGATGTTTTGATAAAAAAAATGCACATAAAAATTATATCCAAATGTAATAAATATTTCGGATAAAAGCGATAAATATTTCAGCATTAGTCAATCACCATTTTATGTCGTACAGTGGAAAACTATATCTGGTATCGCTTTTATGACAAAAAGCACATTGAATGGCCATATTTTCCAAAAAGCAACCCATTTCAAGACAGAATCAACATCTTAATCCCTCTCCATAATTGAAAATAATTGAAGTTCTGATTTTCTCGTGTTATTCAAATACAAGCACAGAATATAATCTCCTCTACAAAAGTTAATCCTCTTGTATTCCCTTGAATCTGTGTTGGAAATTTACCAAAACTCTTAGAATAAACCTTTATTTAATAAAGGCTCAAACAAAGCTAAAAACGTTTACAAGCCCCTTTATTAAGAAGCATTGGAGGAAATTTAATGGCCCAAAAACCAACTTATGAAGAATTGGAACAAAGGGTCGAGGAATTAAAAAAAGAAACATTTGAGCGCAAGCGGGCAGAAGAGGCATTGCTGGAAAGCGAGAAAAATTTGAAGGCAGTTCTATATACATCCCCCGTGGGAATTGGTCTGGTCGTAAACCGCAAAATGAATTGGGCTAACGATACGGTGTACCACATGGTCGGTTATGACCAAGACTCCCTTTTGGGGCAAGGTGTCAGAATTTTCTACCCGAATGATAAAGAGTTTATGCGGGTGGGCAAAGAACTCTACGATGGCATTAAAGAGTCAGGAACCGGTCAGATGGAAACACGATGGGTTCGAAAGGATGGTACTGTTTTTGATTGCATGCTACGAGGAAGTTCCTTGGACCCATCAGACCCCTCCAAAGGGCAGATCGTAACAGTAACCGACATCACCGAACGAAAACGAGCGGAAGAGAAGTGCGCACAGCAGCATGACCAACTCCTTGCCCTGTGTGATGGGATGGATGAGGGGATTTACGTCGCCGACCCAGAAACAAAAGAACTGCTTTATCTAAACAGAGCTGCCAAAGAGATCTGGGGAAACCGGATCGGAGAGACTTGCCATAAAATTCTGCAAAATCGGGATTCCCCCTGCCCATTTTGCTCGAACGATGAGATTTTTGGGAAAAACATAGGTAAGACTTATTTTTGGGAGTATCAAAACGAAGTCAATAGAAAATGGTATAGATGCATAGACCGTGCGCTTCGGTGGCCAAATGAGAAGATGGTTCGTTTTGAGTTGGCGATTGATATTACCGACCGTAAGCAGATGGAAGAGGCACTGCAGGAGAAAACCACCCATCTTGAGGAAGTCAATGTTGCCCTTAAAGTTCTGCTTAACCAAAGAGATAAAGACATAAAAGAGTTTGGTGAAAATGTAATTTTAAACATTAAGGAACTGATTAATCCCTATATTGAAAAGATAAAAACCAGTGGCCTTACCCGGAGCCAGGAAACCTTTATTGAAATCATTGAGTCAAACCTGACAAGTATCATTTCTCCCTTCATAGGGAAAGTATCCTCAAGGTATTACGGCCTTACCCCTATGGAAATCAGGGTAGCGTCCCTTGTTAAAGATGGCAAAACCAATAAGGAAATAGCAAACTTATTGAACCTTTCAATTAGTACCATATTAACCCACCGGTATCACCTAAGAAATAAATTAGGCTTGCAAAATAAAAAAATCAATCTGCGCACCCACCTTTTGTCTTTTCAATAGTACTGATTTTATATCAGTATTAAGTCATGATTTTTTCAATTAAAGCTTTTTTCATATCCCACCGATATAATTGCTAATTCCAAAGCAACTATTTTCAATTGTAGGATGTTATCTAAATTTATTTTTACAAAACCAAATAAAGGAGGTGAAAACAAATGGCAGAATTAGCAGAAACAATGGATCAGGCGGTAAAGGCAATGGCTGACAAGGAAGGGAAATACCTTACCTTTACATTGGCAAACGAAGAATACGGCATCGGGATTCTAAAAATCAGGGAGATCATCGGGATGATGCCCATTACATCAGTGCCCCGTACGCCGGAGTTTGTGAAAGGAGTTATTAATCTCAGAGGCAAAGTGATACCGGTAATGGACCTAAGGCTGCGATTCGGAATGGAAGATATGGAATACAATGACAGGACATGCATCATTGTAGTCGAAATCGAAAGGCAGGCGGAGACAGTGCAGATCGGAGCCGTTGTAGATTCGGTATCGGAGGTGTTGAACATCAAAGGCGAAAATATCGAGGAAACACCGACGTTCGGGACAAAGCTGGACACGGAATATATCCTTGGAATGGCAAAAATCGAGGGTGGTGTAAAGATTCTTCTCGATATCGATAAAGTGTTAAATGATGACGAAATTATCGCTTTGGAAAAGGCGGCATAAGAATGAATTTGTTAATAAAATAAGACTGCCCGTTGCTTTACTCTGTTCTATTTCAGAACAGAAATAAAAGGCTATGCGGCTTAGACTATCTATAACTTTTAATTTAAAAGGAATCAGAATGAAAAATTTAACAGTCAAGCAAAAACTAATTGGTATGACCATTATCCTGTCCTTGATGGTTGCAGGATTGTCAATCTTTTTTATCAACAGGTTTAATGCAACCGGTCATACCTATCAGCAAATATCGAATGTGCGTGTACCCCAGGCACAAGTTGCAAATACAATGGAACGCGTTGTTATTAACACACGAGTCAATATTAACGAAGTTAATGGTGTGGAAAGAAATATTGACAATTTTAACATGTATGCGCAGCGAGTTCAGAATAAATTCAGCGAATATAAGATACTGGAACAAGCCATGTTGGATGGGAACCAGGATCTCGGCAAACAGATTAAAGGGCTAGAGGGGTTGTCCATTCCGTCATGTCGAAGGGGCGGTCAAATTGAAGCCTTAACTAAAAAAGCATCAAGCATTTTTATAGATTTCAAGAATGTTTGCAATAGAATTCTTGCCAAGAAAAAAGAGTGCCTGAAATTTGTCAACGTCATAGGCTGGTATGACACAAAGGAAAACAGTCATGGTGTTGTTAAAAAAATAGTGGAAACGGGTCGCAGGATGGAGGAACTGGCAAATGATCAACAAACAAAACTTCTTGTCGCCGAGATAAGAGGACAGGAAAAAAATATACTTGAAAGATCTGATAAAAGATACATTAACAGGCTAAAGGAAGCATATCAAGAATTTAATTCATCAGTCACCGGAGAGATAAGAAGTGTGGGAAGGGATTACTATGCATCGTTTGAAACAATATTTGATAAAGTACTAGCTGCGCAGCAGGTGGAAATTGAGTTAAAGAATCTTGTAAGGAAAGATCTCAGAGATATCCAAAAGGATATGGGTGAAGCAGTTAACGCCCTCAAGAATAGATCCAATGAACAGATGGTGCAGTATTCCTCTGAGGCCATTGCTATGGAAAAATCAGCACGGTGGCTTATTATTATCATCTCTGCTGTATTGGTGTTAGTCAGCCTGACCTTTGGCTGGTTTGTTTCAGCAGGCATCAATAATGTATTGAAAAAAATAATCGAGGGTTTGAGCGAGGGTGCTGAAGAGGTGGCATCTGCTTCAGGGCAAATTTCATCTGCAAGCCAGTCACAGGCGGAAGGCGCTTCAGAGCAGGCGGCTTCCATAGAAGAAACATCTTCAAGTGATGAAGATGTTTCTTCTATGGAAG
>JAXHVO010000131.1 GCA_034189135.1 Thermodesulfobacteriota bacterium
TTATTTACCTTTAACGAGTTGCCAATGCAAGTAAATTATGCATTTTCTGGAAAATCTTCGTTTTACTTCTATGCGATTTTACATCGTAAATTCAAACAGTTTTCAATTGTCGTTCAGACACAAACTAATAGAAACCGATGATGGTCTAGTCGAACGGTTGAGTGAACGTGAACTGGAGGTGCTGAGGCTCATTGCCGCCGGGCTATCCAACAATAAAATCATGGAGGAACTTTTCATCTCATTGAGCACCGTTAAAACCCACCTTAGGAACATCTATGGCAAACTAAACGTGCACAGCCGCACCGAAGCTATAGTTAAGGCTAAGGAGTTGGATCTTTTATAGTATTATAGTGATTTGCTTATAGTTGTGCAGCGGTTTTTCAGATATGTTCACAGGAAGGGTTTATTATTATTTCTTCTAAATGCATATCGGATCTTTGAATTTCTTAATGTTTTTAATATGTTATCAAACAATTGATCTTTCAATTATTTTTAATTAATTGGCTTTGAATGCTGCTGGCTATAAAGAAAATGGGGAATAGAACAATTAACATCAAAGATGCACAACTTCCTCTCCTTGAAACAAAACTATACATACCACAACCGCGACCTGATTTAGTCCAGCGAACGCATTTGATTGATCGACTGAATAAGGGCATTCATCATAAGCTCACGCTTATTTCCGCACCTGCCGGTTTTGGAAAGACAACCCTTTTGAGTGCGTGGATTTCCGATAATAAAATACCCGTGGCTTGGATTTCACTGGACAAAGACGATAATGATCCTGTCCAATTCATTTATTATTTAGTCGGTGCCTTGCAGAGCATTGATGTAACTATCGGTGAAACTGCGCTGGCCATGCTGCGATCCCCTCAAAAACCACCGATCGAGTCAATCATGACAAGTCTGATCAAGGAGATTTCTGAAATCCCCAATAAATGCACGCTTGCCCTTGATGATTATCACTGCATCGATAATAAACGGATTCATAGTATTGTTGAATTTTTGCTCGATTATATGCCAGCTCAACTACGCCTTGTCATCGCCACCCGCATCGACCCGCCATTACCACTGGCTAGAATGAGGGTTAGGAATCAACTAAACGAGCTTCATACTGCCGACCTTTGTTTCACTTATGATGAAGCGTCTCAATTCTTAAAAAAGGTCATGAACCTTGGAATCTCAAGTCATGATATCTCTGTATTAAAAGCGCGCACAGAAGGCTGGATTGCGGGGCTGCAACTGGCAGCATTATCAATGCGAGGTCGCAAAGATATTCCTGAGTTTATAAAGACATTTGCTGGAGACGACCGCCATGTTATTGATTATTTGGGGGAAGAAGTATTGAATCTTCAGCCGGGGCATATGCAAAATTTCCTGCTGCAAACGTCTATTCTCAATCGTTTATCAGGACCACTCTGTGATTTTCTTACCGGTCAAAAAGGCAGCCAGAAAATATTGGATGACCTGGAAAGAGCCAATCTGTTCATTTTTCCGTTGGACAACAAACGTTGCTGGTATCGTTATCACCATCTCTTCCTCGAACTGCTTCACAACAGGCTTCAACAGGAAAACCCTGACCTCATCCCTGACCTGCACCTGCGCGCGGCGTCATGGTTTGAGGTAAATGGACATATACAGGATGCCGTCAAGCATGCCTTGCGCCATCCCGACTTGAACCGAGCCGCCGAGCTTATCGACCGTCATGCCTTCAAAATGCTATACAGTGGGGAAGTGCAGAAGGTGCTGGAGTGGTTTGCATCTCTTCCAGCGTCTTCGATGCGATCCCATCCAAGGATGTGGATCGTTAAAGCTTGGGCATTGGCAACGATGCAGCGTGAAGACTTCCGGGAAGAAATTGAGAACCTGCTTCAACAGGCCGAGAACTATCTCATTGAATCCAAAGCCGATGATGGTCTTGTGAAGATAATAAACGGGCACGCCGCCAGCATACGGGCATTAGTAATGCAGTCACCTTTCGCGCACGGCCATGATCCAGAAAAACTTATAAGGCTTGCCCAACGTGCCCTGACGCTACTCCCGGAGGATGATTACGCCATCCGCAGTGTTAACACATCTATGATTGGATTCGGGCACCTAGGATTGGGTAATACTCAAGCAGCAGAGGATGCTTTTAAACAAACCTATCAGCAGGGAATAAAAGGAGGAAACTTCTACGCTGCAGTCTATGGTCTCATCAATCGTGCCTGGATTGCGTTTCATCTCGGGCGATTGGATCAGGTGATGAAGATTTGTCAAGCGAGTCTTGACGAAATCAATCGGCTGGTGGTCGACGCAGATCGAAATCTTCCACCAGTTGGCGGACTGCACATTCTGTTAGGGGTTGCATGCTTTGAGCAGAATAAACTTAAACAAGCCGAGGAGGCGTTGGCCTATGGTCTCAGGTTGATCCAATGGACAGGTGAATATGAAATGCACATTATAGGCTATAGAACTCTGGCTTGTTTGCTTTACTCCCAGCGGCGGCATGAAACCGCCGAAGAAGCGATCATGGCATTAGAACGAAGCTGGCCAGATGGGGATTTTTACACGAATGCATTACGTATGCGATTACACTTTTATGAGGGCCTGCCTACAGCAAAAGCGATAGTGAAGGTGCGAGCTTGGATAGAGGATGTACGCAAAGAAGTCATCCCTTTTGATGGCGATATACGATTGGCACCGTGGGATGTCGCCCGTCAGTTCCAGCTGCTGACCTGGTTCAGGTTGAACATCGCGCTCGCGAGAGTTGGTCGGACAATAGAAAACCTTCGCTTGATCATGGACAGAATAGCTGATTTACGAGATAAAGTTGGCAAGAATGGTTTTGTCAAGCAATTCATTGAGTTATCTCTCCTTGAGAGCTTGGCCCACGAAGCGATAGGTGAAAATGATAAGGCTCTTGTGCCGTTGAAGAATGCGGTCATTCATGGCGCACAGGGTGGCTTCATCCGCATTTTTGTAGATGAAGGCCTACCTATCGCTAACTTGTTGGAAAAAATTCTCGATACAAGGGTTGATGTTCTACGGGCGTATATAAAAAAATTGCTGTCAGCATTCAGGTTAAACAAGCTGATTAAAACAGATGACGGTCTGGTTGAGCTCTTGAGTGAGCGTGAATTGGAGGTGCTTAGGTTAATTGCAGCAGGACTATCCAACAAAAAAATCACGGAGGAGTTGTTCATCTCGATGAGTACGGTTAAAACCCACCTTAGGAACATCTATGGCAAACTAAACGTGCACAGCCGCACCGAAGCGATAGTAAAAGCTAAAGAGTTGGAACTATTATAGTTATAATGATAGTTTACTATTTAGCTGAGGAACTATTTTACATATTTGTCCACATATTGAGAGTTTAACTTTGAACCTCTTGCCCTTCTTTCTATCTTCCCAAGTAATTATTAACAGAATAATCCCCATTTCTAGACAAATCACAAACCTACCTTCATATACTAAAAATCATCCCTAAAAATCATACTTTCGGACGATTACATTCTCCATTGAGTGGCTTATTTTAATTTTAAAAAAAATGATCGATTTTCTTTGAAAGGAATCTGGCAATGGCAAAACACAAAGTTTGGCATGGTCCGGCGGACTATCAAATAAAAGTAAAAGGAAATCTCGGAAGCCAGTGGTCTGATTGGTTTGAGGGTATGACAATTGAATCCGAGGGAGCTTTTACAAACATAACAGGCAAAGTATTAGACCAACCAGCTTTGCATGGATTGCTCGTTCGAGTACGCGACCTTGGTTTACCTTTGATTTCCGTAAAGCGTGTTGAATTCGAACAAAATACCAAGAAATGAAGAACAAAAATCGTTATCATATTTAGGAAAAATAATCTTACTTACCATATATGACAAGAAAAATTATCGCATTTGGCATTTTTGTAAAACAAGTTTTTATAACTTATTGTAATTTATGAGCATTCAATTATGGCATGAAATTAGCACTAAATGCCAGATAAAGTCAAATAATGGATAACGCTTAAAAACAAGATCATTTATAATCAGGAACAAGATAGGAGAGAAGACGATGGATTTATATTTGATGGAACTTTTAGTCAAAGAAAGGCAACAACAAATATTAGATGATTTCAAGCGAATCAAAATATCCCGAGCTGTAAATAATCGTAAGGTAGGAATTTTCAAAAAATTTGTCCTGGGAGTGAGCAGGATTTTTATTGTCATTGGAACCTGCTTACAAAAACGGTATCGCCCATCTATCAAACCAGCAATAAGCGGCCATGGTTTTTGTTCAGCAAAGGGACAAAGGTATCTTATTGGTTTGGCCCAACGTCCAACCAAAAAATAGAGGAGTCAAAATGGAAAGTGAATTTATTCAACTTAAAAACAACTTAAAGATTCACTACGTAACCGCCGGAGATAAGGAAAATCAAACCCTGGTACTGCTGCACGGATGGCCGACCAATTGTTATTTGTGGCGGAATATTATGCCCAAGCTGGCGGAGAATTTTTATGTGATTGCACCTGATCTGCCGGGTTACGGCAATTCGGACAAACCGGAAGATGTGGCGTATAACCTTGATTTTTTTGTCGATTTTTTAAAGCATTTGTATGATGCCCTGGGGATTGACCAAGCCGATCTGGTAGGTCATGACACAGGTGGTATGGCAGCTTTGGGATTTGTTTCGCGTTTTCCGGAGATGACCCGCAGGTTTGTGATCACAGATACATCACCCTATGTAGAGTGGCCCATATTGCTGAAACTCATGGTGAAAAGTCTGCGAAGTCGATTAATGGCGCGCTGGTCACTGGTACGCTTTATATTTAAGGATAACTTAAGACGTCACGGGGTGTATCAAAAACAAGTGATCACCGATGAAGTGGTGAATCTCTACCGGAACCCGTATATGCAAAACCGTAACAGTCGCAGAGCATTCAGGCTGACCCTGCTGGAACCGCCGGAAGAGATGATCGAACCTGTTGAAAACATACGCCAAATACAGAATCCGACTTTAATTTTGTGGGCTGCAAAAGATCGCCTTTTTGGTGTGAACATCGCTGATCAACTAAACGAGGATATTCCCAATTCCAAATTAGTCATCGTCCCTGACAGCGGCCATTTTCTGCAGGAAGACCAACCGGAATTGGTAACGCAGCATATAAGAAATTTCTTAACGAGCCAGGCGTGATGGTTTGGGCGGGTTGGAGATTAAATATGTCAGAATTATTCGAAATAAAAAACAAAATGAATTTTATCCTAGTAAGCTGTTATAGATTTGAAAATTTTAGTGATGTAAAAACGTTGGTTAACGAGATATCCAATGCATGTAACCGGTACAACAGTTTTAAAATTTTAATTCATAATTTTTCTGCTCAACATTTATCGCCCTTACATTGCGTTTTAATTGTAGAGTATTTTGAAACCGCGGGCATAACCAAACATCATAGGATAGCTCTTGTTAACCCGATAAAAGACCACATTGATGACAAAGACAAATTTTTGGTCACAGTCGCAATGAATAGGGGTTGGGATAATATAAAAATTTTTGCTGAAATGGATGATGCAAAACAGTGGCTTGGAATGAATAACCAGAATGCTTGATTTTATGCTTAGGAGTGACCAATGAGTGATTATATCAAAGTCATAATTTTAATTCAATAAATTGAAAATATAAAGGAATGTTCACTATGAAATGGTTAGAGATTATCGAACTTCGATCAGTGGGCAGCGATCGGAAGCTGCTGGAATCGCAACTGAAAAAAAGGATTATTAGCTAAATAGACCGGCAAACCGGGAATCATCAATTTTAAAAGGTAAAATCAGATGGAAATAAATAAAACAGAAAAGGCCAAAAAACCGGCGAGGGTTGTACTTATTAGCATGGTTGTTTCCATAATTGTTCTTATTGTTGGCGTAATGGGGATGAAAATGATGGCAAGTATGAAAACCCCTCCGGCCGAGGCAAAAAATGGCGAACGCCACTTGCGGGTTGAAGCACTGCAGGTGAAGCAAGAGGATATTCCGGTATTTATAACCGGCTATGGCGAAGTAAAAACGTTGAATGTCGTACCCATCGCATCTGAAGTTGCGGGGAAAATCATTAAGATACACCCCAGATTAGAAGCCGGTGAGATAATTCCCCAAGGAGAGGTCCTTTTTAAAATTGACCCAACAGATTATATGACCGTCCGTAAAACCGGCAGGAAACGTTTAACCATCCTTGAACGAAGTCATGAACTGGCAAAAAATGAGTATGAGCGGGTTCGGAAATTGTTTGAAAATAACAGGGTTGGAACCCTGGCAGGTGTTGAAGCGGCTGAGAAGGCCATGCTTTCTGCATCTGATCTGACAAACCAGATTGCACAGGTTTTGGAAACAGCAGAAACCAATCTTGAACGATGTGAGGTCCGGGCCCCTTTTAACGCACGTGTCAAATCGGTTTCTTTGGAAAAAGGTCAGTATGTCACTCCGGGACAAAATGTGGTCACCCTGGCAGATGATTCGGTTCTGGAAATCCAGGTGCCTTTAGACAGTCGAGATGCCCGTGAATGGCTGTGTTTTAATGGAGAAAAAACAGATGATAAAACCGCATGGTTTTCCGGCCTTAAGAAAGTGCCATGCAAGATTCGCTGGACAGAGAATAATAACGGGCAGACCTGGGACGGCCAACTGCACCGGGTGGTGAAGTTTGACCAGCAGACCCGGACCCTTACGGTTGCTGTTAGGATCTATGCCGAAACCGCAAAGAAGAAAAATCCTCAGCCTTTGCCCCTGGTGGACGGCATGTTCTGCTCGGTAAAGATTCCGGGCAGAACTCTGCATAACGTTTTCCGACTCCCCCGCCAGGCGGTGAGCTTTGAGAATACGGTACATCTTGCGGTTAATAATCGCCTGGAAACAGTGCCTGCAAAGGTAGCACGTATAGAAGGTGAGAATGTCTATGTATACGGCGGTCTGAATGCTGGCGATATGGTTGTAACCACACGACTCATCGATCCGCTGGAAAATGCACTGTTGGAAATAACAAATAAAAACCAAAAGGAAAAGCAATCATGAAACGCGTACTGGCAGCATTTGCCCGAAACACGGTATTTGCCAATATTGTTCTTGTCCTGATCTTTCTGGCAGGTGGAATCGCCACCGTGTCCATGATCCGAGAGAATTTTCCGGAATTTTCTCTGGACATGATTACGATTTCAGTTCTCTATCCCGGGGCCGATCCCGAAGAAGTTGAAGAAGGGATCTGTCAAAAGATTGAAGAGGCCCTAGAAGGCCTGGAAGGGATCAAACAGTATACCACTCAGTCGAGTGAAAATGCCGGAACCGCCACGATCGAAGTGAAACAAGATTATGATGTGAGCGATGTATTGGACAGGGTCCGAACCAAAGTGAATGCCATTTCCACTTTTCCGGTTGATGCGGAAAAGCCGGTCATCTCTGAGTATATGCTTAAGGACCCGGTCATGTTGCTCTATCTTTCCGGCGACATGTCCGAACGGAGAATCAAAGAGTGGTCGGAGAGAATAAAGGACGAAATCCAGCAGCTTCCAGAGGTTTCTAAAGTGGAAATCTTCGGTGCCAGGGGGTATGAAATCGGTATCGAGGTATCCGAAGAACGGCTGCGTGAATATGGATTAACTTTCAACATGATTGTGGATGCCATTCGGCGCAGCAGCCTGAATCTTGCAGGCGGAACCATTCGGACTCAGGGAGAAGAGATTCGGGTACGAACTTTAGGACGTAAATATACGGGTGAGGCACTTTCTTCCATTGTTGTTCTGGCCCGCCCTGAAGGAGAAATCATCACCCTGGATCGTGTGGCCACCATTAACGACGGATTTACCGAAGATCCCATCAATGCCCTGATAAACGGCGAGCCATCTGTTCTTCTCACTGTTTATAAAACCAAAGAAGAAGACGCTTTAGTCATATCAGAGGCTGTTCAACAGTTTATCTCACAAAAACAGATGCAACTGCCTGTTGGTGCCCATATAAAAACACTTTATGATAATACGGACATGCTCCGGTCGCGGATCAATATGCTGTCGAAAAACCTCATTATGGGGCTGATGATTGTCTTTTTACTGTTGTGGTGTTTTTTAAATGCCCGGCTCTCATTCTGGGGAGGGATGGGGATTCCAGTTTCCATTGCAGGTGCAATGGCTATTCTCTGGGCCATCGGCGGCAGTATCAACATGGTATCACTTCTCGGATTAATACTGGTTTTGGGCATCGTGGTGGATGATGCCATTGTAGTGGGCGAAGCGATCTATTTCCACCGCAAGCAGGGTGAGCCACCCATAAAGGCGGCGGTGGAAGGTGTTTGTGAAGTAGGCATGCCGGTGATTGCCGCTGTAACAACATCTATTGTAACGCTTCTACCGCTTTTCTATGTCGGTGGTATTATGGGCAAATTCATCTCCATCATGCCTGCGGTGGTTATTGCCTGCCTGGTAGTTTCACTATTGGAATGTTTTATTTTGCTGCCGGCTCATCTGAGCCATCTTCCGGACCCAAATACAAGCAACAATAATCGAAACCCCCTGACACGTAAACTGGAAATAGTGCATCGCCTGACCAGTTCCGGAATGGAATGGTTTGTGGCCCATGTTTATACTCCATTTTTAAGCAGGGTTCTTTACTGGCGCTATATTTCACTTTGTATTGCCGTCAGCATCCTTCTCCTAACCATCGGGTTGATCAAGGGAGGCATCCTGAAGTTCGAAATATTTCCGGAGGTTGACGGGTTTATTATTACATCAACCGTAGAATTTCCCAGCGGGACACCGCCGGAGGTTACCGAACAAGCAATTGAACAGGTCGAAGCGGCACTGCTGCGCCTGGCTGAGCACACCGAAACCCGTTCGGGGGATCCTCTAATCCAAGACCGCATGGCTCTGGTCGGCCAGACCATGGAGGGGATACCAAGATCAGGGCCTTACTTGGGTTCGGTTCAGGCCATACTCCTGGACTCAAAGCGGCGTGGAATTCACACAAAAGATTTGATGGTCCAATGGGAAAAGGAGATAGGGCCAATCCCTGGGGTAAAGTCTTTGACTTTCGCGGGCCTGGAAGCCGGGCCTCCTGGTGCGCCCATCGAAGTATGGCTCCAGGGACAGGACATGAACGACATACTTGCTGCAGCCGATGATCTTATGGATCGACTCCGCATGTTCGAAGGGGTCTATCAGGTCCGTAGCGACTTTTCGCCGGGAAGAAATGAGATGCGGCTTGAATTAAAACCCGAAGCAAGGACCCTGGGGCTGACCGTGGATGACCTGGCAAAACAGATTTATGCCGGTTATTACGGGGATGAAGCACTTCGCCTGCAACGTGGACGGGACGATATCCGGATCAAGGTTCGCTATACCGCAAATGAACGCAGACGGGTTTCAGACCTTGAAAGGGTGCGTATAAGAACCCGAAACGGACATGAAGTTCCGTTGATATCGGTGGCAGACATTTCTTTTGCACCGGGATACTCAACCATCACACGCACTGATGGGATGCGCCGCGTGGCTGTTAGTGCAGACGTGGACACCAACAAGGCCAATGCCAATGAAATTTTTTCCGAACTTTCATCAAACTTTTTCACTAAGCTTAAGCGGCAATATCCGGGACTCAATGTGGCTCTTCAGGGAGAACAGAAAAAGATGCGGGAGTCGTTTGACAGTCTGTTTGTGGGTTATCCCCTGGCCATACTGGGGATTTTCATTATTATCGCAACCATGTTCCGTTCTTATGCCCAGCCTTTTGTGATTCTATTTACGATACCCTTCGGGATCATTGGCGCGGCTTTTGGACACCTTCTTTTAGGCTATAATCTGTCGATCATGAGCATATTCGGGATTGTGGCTCTTACAGGAGTGGTGGTCAACGACGCCATTGTATTGATCGAACGGATCAACGAGAATATTGCCGAAGGGATGTCGTTTTTTGACGCGGTCTTAAGCGGGGGTGCGCGGCGGTTCAGGGCCATCTTTCTTACTTCACTCAGTACGATAGGCGGACTGACTCCGCTGATCATGGAAACGGACTTTCAGGCTAATTTCCTCATTCCCATGGTCCTTTCCATTGCCGCAGGCATTGCCTTTGCAACTGTCTTAACCCTGGTGCTGGTTCCCAGCCTGATGGCGTTGCTCAGCGATGCCCGTCTTCTGGTCCATCGGCTGAAACATGGCTTTTGGCCAAAACGGGTGGACGTGGAACCGGCACGGGATCGGCATCTGGATCCTCTGACAGATGAACCTGCTATGGAAACAAGACCTGTTTTTACTTAAAAGGGAGTAGAGACGATGAAACGATATGGCTATTTAGTATTAGTCCCATATATAATCATAATACTATCAGCAAAGGGCCTTGCACAGGATATCCAGGATATTCGGACAGAATCGCTCGACTTGAATACGATCCGGGTCCTGGACCTGAAAACCGCAGGAAAGATTGCTCTGGCGGACAATCCGTCCCTTGCAGCAGCCCAGGCCCGGGTCAGACAGGCAAGGGAGCGCGTCCTTCAGGCCCGTTCGGCATATTGGCCCCGGTTGGATGCTAAGGCTTCGGCTTCTCAAGTTTCACTTTCGGATAATGACTATCAAACAAATCTGACCAATGCCAGGCTTTTCAACCCCAACGCTACTATTGAGGACCCGGAAGACTATTACAAGGGTGAACTCACCGCCACCTGGGTTTTATTCAACGGTTTTGAGCGAAAATTTGCAAATGCTGCTGCACGCTATGGGGAAGGCCAAAGCGAATCAGCTCAAAGGGATGCAAAACGCCTGCTGTTATCGTCAGTGGCAGGGGCCTATTTTGCAGCTCAACTGGCCCTGGAAAACATCGCCATAGCCAAAGCAGATGAAGTGTTTAACCAGCAGCAGCTTATGGAAGCCAGAGCCCGTCGCCGTGTAGGAAGCGGGTCGCTGAGTGATGAACTGAACTTTGGAGTCCGGGTCAACTCGGCCAAAGCCAAACGGATAAATGCAGAGAAAGCCTATGAAGTGGCCATGTTCGGATTGGCCGCTATTTTAGGGGTTCCGGGAGCGGTTTTTCCTGCAAGCCTCGAACTGGCAAAGCTTGAACATGAAATACCCGAGGAACTGTTTTCCCCTGTCCCCGAAACCCTTATCACTTACGCACAATCTCATCGTCCGGATGTTCTGCAAAGCGAATTTGCATTAAAACAGGCCATATCAGAAATTAAAATTGCCCGTGCCAAATTTTTCCCCACGGTTAACCTGTTGGCAACTATGGAGGGGAACAGGGCAGAGAATGGAAGTTTTGAGAATGAAGATTTCGGTAATACAGTGGCTATAATGCTTGAATACAATCTTTTTGCCGGTGGAGCGAACCGTGCAAGGTACAGGGAAGCAAAAGCCAAACAGGTTGAAGTTGAGAAAGCATTGGAGGATGTAAGACTAAAGGTAAGTTCCGAGGTTCGTGCATCTCTGGCAAAACTGCACTCCGCCCAGAAGGAGCTGGTTCTTCAACGTTCTAATGCTGACCTGGTTCGCCAAAATCGTGATCTGGTAGAAAAAGAGTATGCAGCAGGGCTGGGCTCTCTGGTGCGCCTGAATGAAGCCCAGCGTGACCTTATCTCAGCACAGAGTCGTTTGGCCTTGGCCCTGGTATCTCTCAGGCAGGCGTGGTTCAATCTTGAAACAGATACAGGGCGGATACTGCTATCTTTTGCCGATTAATAGTGGTCAATACCAAATCGTTTGCACAAGAATTAAGTTTATTTGATATGACTTGTGACCAGATTCCATATAAAGATCATTATTTCGACCATGTTATCTGTTGCGGCACAATGCATTTTGTGGGTGATTTGAGCAATCTTTTTGTTGAAGTAGAGCGAGTGATGAAACACGGCGGGATATTTGCCTTTACAATTGCGTCGCAAGAAACGAAAAGTTCTTACATCAAGGATGATACATCATGGGGTATACCAATATTCAAACATTCTTCACCGTATATTATGGATTTGCTAAATAAGAACGGTTTTAAATTGCAGAAAGAGCAGCGGTTACTCATAAAGGGTGCAGACAAGATTATTTATGATATGCTGTTTTCTGCCTTAGTTGCCGAATATCAGAAAAAGCCACGATAACGATCCGAGAAGTTGCCTGAATACTGAACACAGCCAGCGGTAGTGCCAAGAACTTTTTGGAGTGTATTAATGCGTTGTTTTTATTAGTTAATTAAAATCTTACTGTCAAAGATCAGTTAGGCATTCCAGCCCAAAGTCACCGAGAGGAGTTAAAACATGGATATTCGTGAAAATTGGAAAGAAGTAAAAAGCCTCTTCAAGGAGTCGTTCAAATCTTCATTTCACTATGCAATAACAACTGTGTCTGAGGGCGGTGAGCCGCACGTAACTCCGATAGGGGCATTGATACTTGGTAAGCCAGGTCATGGGTTTTATTTCGAAAAATTCCCGCGACATCTTCCGCGCAATTTGGGAAGTAACAAACAGGTTTGTGTTCTGGCGGTTAATAGTAGTAGATGGTTTTGGATCAAGTCGCTGGTAGGCGGGAAATTTACTAATCCACCAGCAGTTCGACTGCATGGAGTAGCTGGTGAGTTGAGGGAAGCCACCGACAAGGAAATTGCGCTTTGGCAAAAAAGAGTCCAGCGTGTCAGTTTTAGTAAGGGGCATGCACTAATGTGGCGAAATATGAGCATGGTAAGGGATATCGAGTTCACCAAAGTCGAACCAGTTCATATTGGTGAGATGACCAGCGGTAGCTGGAGTGCCTAAAACTCATTAGAGGAAAACTATGGAACAGCAAGATTCATTCAGAATAGTAGTAGGTTGGCTGACGATAATTTTGGGAATTTTTACTTTGACAGCATTTGCTGGTGAAGTTTTTGACCTTAAAAATATCGCTCTTACAGGATTGGTGATATATCTAATCTTAGCTCCAGTATGGGCTTTCTGGTTGGGCATAAGTTTAGTTCGAGGAAAAGAGCTACAGCTTGCGAATCCCTAACCCAAAGCGGAATGGAAATCATATGGATATGAAATCATTCGACACTTCATTGCTCTATGTTTTAAGCGGTACCGGCAATACCTTTCGGGTGGCACGGTGGATAGAAGACTTTTTTGAAAAAAGCGGAATTGCAACCCAACTTAAATTTATCGAAAATGCTGACTTGCAAGAAGATTTTAAACATTGCGACCGTCAACTGACCACTGTCTTGTTTCCCACGCACGGATTTATGCCGCCTTGGTCCATGATCAAATTTTTGATCAAAATGCCCCGGCAAAAGAAAGCAACGGTTCTGAGCATTGCCACCCGAGGTGCTTTTTGGATTGGGCCTGTAAAGGTACCGGGCGCAGCCGGTTTTGCAAACTTCTTTGCCGCATTGGTCCTATTGTTCAAGGGGTATGATATCCGGGGATTTTTCAGTCTGGACATGGCATCCAACTTTAACAATCTTCATCCCAGCCTTACGCTTGCTGCCGTGAACGGTATATGTAAAAAATCAAAAAGGAAAATTGAGTTTTTCATGTCTCGTGTGATGGCGGGCAAGCGGGTGCTGTTTACCCTGAACAACCTGTATGAAGGCATATGGGCAAGCTTTTTGTTTTGGTTGATTCCGATATTTCCGATTCTCTATCTGATTTTCGCTAAAACAACTATGGCTAAAATCATGTTTGCCAACAACAATTGTGTGTCCTGTGGGATGTGTGCAAAAATGTGCCCAAACCATGCTATTGAAATGAAAAGCTTTTTTGGCAAGAAGCGACCGTTCTGGACCTATCACTGCGAAAATTGCATGCGATGCATGGGGTATTGCAGGAAAAAGGCGGTTGAGGCCGGGCACTCCTGGGCTTTCCTGCTAACCTTTATCATGGCTGTCCCTGTGTTCGCAAATATAACGACGGGGCTGACCAATGCTGTAGGGAGCTTTTTGGGGATTAAAAACTATTGGCTCATGCTTTTGGTTGAAGCGCTTTACTATATACCAGCTCTTTTTTTATCCTATTGGATATTCTGGATGCTGATCCGGATTCCGGCGGTCAATACGCTATTCAGCGTTACGACGCTGACCCATTATTTCAAACGGTTTCATGATCCGGAAACCCGGGTTAGATTTCTGATGAAAAGACAGAAAATAAAAGAAAAAAATAAGATAGATCAGGGGGACATTTTGCTGCATTCAAACAAGTAAAATACACTGGTTTCGAGCCGGTATATTTTTTGATGGTTCTGTTTTCAATGAAAAGACAAAGAAAAAATTATTATGAATGTAGAGTTAAAATATTTTTCAGGAACCGGCAACTCGTATAAAATTATAGATACGTGTAAAGAAATGTTTATTCAAAACGGCTGTAAAGCTACACTTTCTTCTATTACAGACAAATCTAATATAAACCAAGACGCAGATTTAATTGGATTTTGTTTTCCAGTTTATGCGTTTGGAATTCCACGAATATGCAGGAAACATTTATTAAATTTGCCTAGATTTAAAAGTCCAATAAATACTTTTATATTGATTACAGCAGGTAACTCAGACGAATCAGGTTTTTCTGTTAAGGAAAGCGCTAAAATTTTGAAAAAGAAGGGACTTAATGTAACTTATAGTGAAGTTATTCAAATGCCTATAAATTGGACAGTATCGATGAACCCGCCATCAAAAGAAGAGGCGCAATTGATAATCAACACCGGCGTAATTAAAGCAAAGGAAATAGCACAAGACATTCTAGATGGTATGCTACACCATCATGCTTTAAATTATCCATCAACATATAGTAAATTTGGTTTCTATAAAGATTATTATTTGTTCAAATGGTTAGGCGTCAGTACTTTGTGGAGAAATTTTAGAACGGATGAAACGTGTGATTCGTGTGGATTGTGTGAAAAAATATGTCCGACTAATAGTATACAAATTGTTGATGATAAACCTAAATGGGCAAAAACATGTGAACAATGTATGCGTTGTGTTAATTATTGTCCGAAACAAGCAATTTTTCAAAAAGGAGAAGGCAGCATAAAAGGTAAAAACATATATTACGAACCTACTTTTAAACCATTAAAAATAAAAAAGCAAAAAGCAAAAAAAGCTAATGCAACCGACGCAAAAAGCCGCGCGGCTGCTTAGCGGCGTTATCCAGTTTTTAGGAGGAGAAGATTTATGAATTTAAGATATACTCTTTCATTTCTACGTATTTTGAAAATATCTGGTCTTTACCCCCTTATGAAAGATTGGCAGGCATCCGTAAGAATTAATTTTATCTTTGCCGCCTATGAATCCGGTTTGTTGAAAGCCTTGAGCCAACCATGTGATAGGAAGACTTTGATTGAGAAATTACAGATAAAACGACCTGAACTTTTTGATGCGCTTTTAGAAGTCGGGCTCGCTGCAAAAGAATTGGCAGTTAAAAATGAAAAATTCTATATCAAAGGGAAAAGATCTAAAGCTATTGCAGATGCCAATGGAGATATGCTCGCAGCCATCATACAGGCAAGTGTCACATATTACAGCGATGCTTATAAAAAAGTGACTTCACGGATGCATGGGGAAGAGCTTGGAGACAATCTTAATGAAATAGGAGAGATAGTTGCCAGATTTTCGAAAATGACGGAACCGATCATTAAGGATTTTCTTGCATCTGTGGTGCGAGGTAGAAATCCTATGACAGTATTAGATGTGGGGTGCGGTTCCGGCTTCTTATTACGCAGCGTTTATGAAATTAACAGTAATGCAAACGGTATAGGTTTGGACATTGATGAAGCAGTTGTTGATCAGGCAAAGAATAACATCAACGCATGGGGCCTGACAGATCAATTCAAAATTCATCATGGAAACATATCCAGCTTTTCTGAAAAAGTAGGCCCTTTCGATCTGATTTCATTAATAAATATACTTTATTATTTCAACGAAGAAGATCGTTATGATTTAATGAATAATCTGTGTAAAAAGCTATCGCCTAACGGTATTTTAATAGTTGTCATGAATTTCCACAGTAAGGGGAAGGACATTGGTGCGGCGAACTTGAATGTGGTTAATAACTCTTTAATAGGGCTGACTCCTCTTCCTGACATAGATGAAATTAAATCGCTTTTGGAGCAATGTGGTTTATCTAAAACCAAGATTCATCAATTCATGCCTGGAAGCTCATTTTTGGGATTAGTTGCCTACAATTCATGAAAGTTGAAAAAAGGATAACAACTATATCAACTCGGACTGGCTATTCCGCTGCGCTCCATTACCAGCCGCCTATACGGGGTGTTATTTTTTTTAATAAGCCACCAGGAGAGTAAAATGGAATATCAAGAAATTTTGAGTTTTCTTGCACCTTGCGGATTAAGCTGTAGTAAATGTTTTGCCTTTACAAAAGGAGATATCAGTTTTCATAGTAAGGAACTACAAAAACTACTTGGAAATTTTGATATTTATGCCGAACGTTTTTCAGCCTTCCTGCCAGAATTCAAGGAGTACCCATCATTTAAAAGGTTGCTCGCGTATTTTGCCGCCCCAGACTGTATAGGTTGTCGGCAAGGTACATGCAAATATCCTAATTGTGGTGTAATTGATTGTTATAAGGATAAGGGCGTAGATTTTTGTTTTCAATGTGACGATTTTCCTTGTGATAAAACAAATTTTGATCCTCACTTGGAAAAAAGATGGCTCCAAATGAACAATCGCATGAAGGAAGTAGGCGTTGAAGCATATTACGAAGAAACCAAAGATATAGGTAGATATCTATAGAACGTATGTATGGTTTAATAAACTGAAACATAACAACAGGTTCCATCAGGCCACCCGAACTATGCCGTTTTTGAAAGTCATTGCTTTTAAGTAATATTTCATTGTTTTAAATGGTGTCGTTGTAAGCTGACGGATGCTGAAGCGGGGGCGCCTCTAAATAGGGAAGTAAAATAAGGAGAGATATGTCATGAAGATATTTGTTCTTTGTTTATGTATCGTTTGTAGTATTGTTGCTATTGCAATTTATACCTACGCTCTTAAACTTCGTATAAAAGAGTTAAAAAAGAAGGAGACGAATAATTTGGAACTTAAAAAGAATGATACATAAAATCGAATTTATTACACCGGCCCTTTCAATATTTTTATATGGGATAGTCAGGTGGTAGAAGTTTAGAGAATAAAAAATTCTTAAAATAATAAAGTAATTTTATAGATAAGCTATTAATTATAAGGATGTGAAGCATGACAGAAGCGATACATTTGCGGTACAAAAAGACACCATTACTCTCTTTTTTAAAAGTTCTCTTATACGCATTTTGGGGTAAATCGAAAAACTTCAATGGTAAGGAGTCTATTCCTTCCATATCCGCGACATTGACTAGAATGGAGATTAACCGAAAACATTTATCTCGGTTCAATAAAATTTGTAATATAAAAAATAGTGATGAACTTTCATTAATCTACCCAATAACCTTAGCATTTCCTTTGTTTCAGAGAATACTCAGCCTGAAACAAGCTCCCTTATCCATGTTCAACGTATTAGGTAAATATTTAAAAATCATACAATACAGAGAAATTGGTACTGATGAAAAATTTGATATTTTTTGTGAAATTTCGAGTATTAGAATTGTTTCAAAAGGATTAGAAATAGATCTTTCTGCTGTCATTAAAATCGCAGAAAAAACTGTTTGGACAGCCACGGAAACATTCTTTTATAGAGGATATTTCGGAGAACCTGATACAAACATTGAAAAGGTCGCATTCGAATCCATTCCTGACGCAAAGATAATTGCCGAGTGGTTTCTGCATAGTGGGAATGGCTTTCGTTTTGCCCGGATTTCTGGCGATGGGAACGGTATTCACTATTCCAAGTTTTATGCACGGTTATTCGGTTTTGAGAGAGACTTTGCACAGCCCTTTCTCATTTTGGGAAACACCCTAAAGTATTTAAATAATAATGAGAAAAATGCAGCTATTTCCCTTAGCGTTGCTTTCAAGGGGCAGTTTTATTATGACAAAAATGTTACTATCAAAGGCGTAAAAATAGATGGCGGGAACCGATTCGACATATATAGTGATGGAAATGATCGTCCCTGCATGAGTGGAATCCTTAATAATTAGATAGGGAAATAATCGCTTTAATTGATTGAATAATAAAGTTTTTTAGAAAATGCTGATTACTTCGTGTTGCAATCAATTACGAAATCGCGACATAACAATCTGCTGGTAGGGACAGAAGGGACTCGCAGCTTTAGCTTCTGATTATTTCCTACTAAACGTGCCACTTTCTGTGGTATTCTCATCCTGTTGCCCCCACAGCAGTACGTTATGTGTCATAATCAACAAAGGAGTCATTATGTTCAAAGAACTAAAAGAAATAAATTCACGCCCTGCACCTTTTCAATTTTATACAGCAGATGAGCTGTGGACAAATGAGCATACATCAAAACAAATGCTTGAATACCACTTAAATGAATCAATTGATGCTTCATCTCGAAACAAGGGCTTTATTGAGCGCTCTGTGGAGTGGATTGTCTCTCATTTTGAAGTGGATAAAAGCACTGAAATTGCAGATTTTGGTTGTGGTCCAGGGCTATACACAACCAGGCTGGCAGAACGAGGTGCAATTGTTACCGGCATTGATTTCTCTGAAAATTCCCTAAAGTATGCAAAACAGTTAGCTGATAAAAAAGGATTAAATATAAATTATGTCCATGCAAACTATTTAGATTTTGAAACACCGGAGAGTTTCGACCTTATCATAATGATCATGTGTGATTTCTGTGTGTTAAGTCCAGAGCAAAGAAAAAAAATACTCTCAAAATTCAATTCATTATTGAAGCCGGACGGCTCTGTGCTGCTTGATGTGTATTCTTTAAATAGCTTTAACCAAAAAAGAGAATCAGCAACCTACGAACTGAATCAATTAAATGGCTTTTGGTCTCCGGGTGATTATTACTGTTTTGTTAACACATTCAAATACGAGAAAGAGAAAGTAATCCTTGATAAGTACACAATAATTGAAAAATCACGAAAACGTATAGTATACAACTGGCTACAGTATTACAGCAAAGACTCACTTAGAAATGAATTTGAAGAAAATGGTTTTAAGGTGGAAGGACTATACTCAGATGTTGCTGGTAAAACCTTCGCCTCTGAATCAGTAGAAATTGCTATTGTTGTAAAGAAATCATGAATAACCACCACATAACACATTATGTGGACAGCAATAAGCGGTACCCCTCGTTCCTCGTAGCTAGTGTCTGAACGACAATTGAAAACTGTTTGAATTTACGATGTAAAATCGCATAGAAGTAAAACGAAGATTTTCCAGAAAATGCATAATTTACTTGCATTGGCAACTCGTTAAAGGT
>JAXHVO010000132.1 GCA_034189135.1 Thermodesulfobacteriota bacterium
ACCTTTAACGAGTTGCCAATGCAAGTAAATTATGCATTTTCTGGAAAATCTTCGTTTTACTTCTATGCGATTTTACATCGTAAATTCAAACAGTTTTCAATTGTCGTTCAGACACTATTTAGTGCTACTGAAGAGAGAAATCCATTAAAACAAGGATTGAAACCTATTACCGCGAGAGGCTCGCATAAATGGTTTAACTGAAGAGAGAAATCCATTAAAACAAGGATTGAAACCGCATATATCTTTGCTATTACCCCTGGAGGCTCGCAACTGAAGAGAGAAATCCATTAAAACAAGGATTGAAACTGCCTACTCGCTTGGTATGGGATGATTGGGAGGAAACTGAAGAGAGAAATCCATTAAAACAAGGATTGAAACGATCAGGTGGAGTTATTTCAGGCTGATCAATAGGTACTGAAGAGAGAAATCCATTAAAACAAGGATTGAAACTTGGATTGCATGTGATGAAAGAGCTATTTAGTGCTGACTGAAGAGAGAAATCCATTAAAACAAGGATTGAAACCCTGCTCTACCTCAGTGCAATATGGCTCCGGTGGTACTGAAGAGAGAAATCCATTAAAACAAGGATTGAAACACTTTTAGAGTGTCTTAAATGATCGTATCTGTTTTGCTGAAGAGAGAAATCCATTAAAACAAGGATTGAAACCCGGCGATCCTGCTTTAAACAGCAGCTTTATTACAACTGAAGAGAGAAATCCATTAAAACAAGGATTGAAACTTTCTTTGGTGCCATGTGTTACCTCCTGTGGGTTTATACTGAAGAGAGAAATCCATTAAAACAAGGATTGAAACTTCCCCGTAATGTAGAAGGAAGTGTCTTGTTTCATACTGAAGAGAGAATTCCATCAAAATCGGTAACCCTCAATTTTTCAAGTGCGTTGTCAGATTTAGTCTGAACTGAACTAATTCAGCATAATATGCTTTAAATCGTCCTCCCATTAATTCTGCGTTTCACATTATCTTTCAGTCGTTTTGATTTCAAATTGATAACCGTATAGCCATATTTTAGATTCTTTTCCACAAGATCCGGATAATTTTTAAGACCTGTTCTGATTTTTCGGCCGTTGGATGTCATCTTTCTGAGCATGTTAATCTCTTTTCCGATGACTTTGTTCTTTCTTTTACTTACAGTATCCAGAAAGGCTTTCCTGGTATTTTTGCATTGAGCATAACTGACCACCTTACCTAAACAGACCAGGGTGTGGCCATCACTTCCGCCGGTAATGGCTTTATTCAGATTAAAACCAAGCAAAGCGCATTTTAAGTTCCATTTTTTGAGATTGCCTGAATTGATCACTTCAACCCCGTCAATCACTTTAAACAATCGGTCCAATCGTTCTTCCGGAAAATATGAGTTGTAAATTCCGGTAAAAACAGGGGAATAAGGATGTGGAAAAACCGTAACCGTTTTATATGCCCGGGCGCGTTTAATTATTTCTTCCATTTTCAGAGAAGTTGAGCTCATAATGGTATCACCCAGAAATGGTTTCACGTCGTGTTGATAAAAACGCTTCAGGCTGTTCACATCGTAAAAGTAGACCAGGATATGGGTCCCTTCTTTGGATGTGATTTCAATACCTGGAATGCTTAGAACATCTTTATAAGAATCGATTTCAACCGCCCCTTTGATTTCATTATGGTCGGTGATGGCGACTCCTATGCCCAGTTTTCCGGCCTGTTTAGCGATTTCTTTAATTGAGTTGTTCCCATCTGAATAATGGGTGTGAAAATGAAGGTCAACCACCGTATATTTCTTGGTTAGCTCAGAAAGATTTGGTTTTTTAAACTGAATTCTATTGCTCGTATCCATTGTTAAGTTTCTCGCAAAGGCTAAAGGTTCTCAAATAATAACCGCAACCAGCTGCTTTCTCCAGATTTTATTTTCGCTCTCGATGATGCCTGGTTTAATATCGGTAAAACAACCAAAAAACTTTAATCCTTTAAAGTTATCATTATTTCACGATTCGCAACACGTTTGCTTTTTTTTTCAGCTTTTTCCATAATTCTTTTATAATGATTAAAGCGGCATCCTCTTCCCTGAACCTGCCGGTTTGTGAAAGAAATCTACAGGATTTCAGAAGGTCCTGGTTTTCCTCTCCCAATTTAAATGTATCTTTGATACTTTTGCCAAGGGATAGTCTTAGATCGTTTAACTTTTCTTCCGGCATGTTCACCAATCTTGTTTTTTCCTTAAAGGAAAGCTCGGAAAGAAGTATATTCACTGCCCTGTCTACTGTCCTGGGAAGGTTGGATGTGGATAAGCTGCGACCATCATCGGTAGGAAATGGATCCGCCATGGAAAAGTCGATAATATCAAGATGTAAAACGGTTTCCAGAACTTCTCCAGCAGCCTGATAAATATTTGGATCATTGCTTTCTCTTGGGCCCGCAATATTCAACACCTCAATTTTATGTGTGTCGATCCAGCTTTTGATCTGTTCGGCGGCCTTAAAAGCAATGGTTTTATTCAAGTCTATATGGAGACACGGGCGATCATTTTTTTCAGCAATTTCCCCGGTTAATTTTGATCCCCCGGTAAGTTTTCCGCGTGAAATGATCAACGTGCCGTCCGCATCAATCACATTTTTTTCGGTTCTTTTAGAGTAACTTCTGTCAGGCAACTCCTGCAACAGGTATTTGCCAGGCAAAGGTCCCTTTTCAGTTTTTCGCCCTCTGGGCAACCAGCCTCCATACGGAATGCCCATTTTAATGGCCACATCAATCGCTGCCTGATCAACCCCTGTTTGCCCCCCTGAAATTATCTTTTTAATCATTCACACTCCGTACCAAATTTGACCGCCTATTATAATATTATTATATTCATTAAGCAACACAAAGATTTGTGATAATAAACCAGCAGCCCTCTTTTTAAACCAAAACTTGTTGTGTTTAGCAAAAGGATTATTTATGGTTGATGGCGTCGTAAAAAGTCGAATTTACCACAGAGAACACGGAGCTCACAGAGGTAACCAGTTAATAAAATAAGCTATTCTCTGTGCTCTCTGCGAGCTCTGTGGTGAAAAATGACATTTTACAACCCATTAAACGCTTATTAAAATACTTTTTACTCAAGTTTTGCACCCCTGATTTTTATTGCTGTTAAGACGGTAAGGGGTAAAAATAACATTTTTAAAGCGACATCAATTTCTTATATTTTGGAAATGGCACCCGGCGGGTCATCCAATAGGATCAGGCGCAAACAAGATATAACATATTCGATTGAATAAGGTATCAACCATCAATCTTATATTTATTAATTGGCGCCGTCGTTAAAATCACCGGCAGTATATTTCGCTTTTAAAATTTATTTTTATCCCTTACCGTCAATGGCTTTTAATAAACGAAAAGGTGCCAAACTTGAGTTTTTACTAATTCATCAATGTTAAGGTATGTCTATAATGAATCAAAAACGAAAATCGATCCTGTGTCCCAACTGCGGAAAGTTGATCAGCACGGATGAACTCAGGTGCCCTTATTGTGATATTCGCCGACCCGGTTCATGGCGGGCAAATAATTTTTTAACTAGGGGGCTGTTGAATACAGATCAACTCATCAAAATGGTTATCTATGTCAACGTCGGGATGTATGTCATTTCTCTGTTATTCAATCCGCTGTTAACCGGTTTTTCTCTCAACCCGCTCAGTTTTTTATCACCGGACAATAAAAGCCTTTTTCTTTTAGGCGCAACCGGAGCTTACCCGGTTGACCGGCTTGATCGCTGGTGGACACTCCTTTCGGCGAATTATCTCCACGGCGGAATTCTTCATATTCTTTTCAATATGTTTGCCTTCAAGCAGCTGGCTCCGCTGGTTGCACGGGAATTCGGTATCAGTCGCATGTTTATCATTTATACGGCAAGTGGAGTCATCGGTTACTGGATATCCTGCTTTTTCAATGTGTTATTTACTATCGGCGCTTCTGCATCGATATGCGGTTTGATCGGCGCCATGCTTTTCTACGGCAAAAGCAGGGGCGGGGTATACGGACAGGCCATTTACCGGCAGGTAGCTGGATGGGTAATTGGACTTTTTCTTTTCGGGTTCATTATTCCAGGCATAAACAACTGGGGACATGGCGGTGGAATTCTGGCAGGCATTCTGTTTGGCTTCATTCTGGGTTATCAGGAGAAAAAACCCGAACGCTCCGTTCATAAAACAATGGCAGTGATCTGTATCATCTTAACTATTGCTGTCCTAGTGTGGGCAATTGCTTCGGGTATTTACTACCGGTTTCAGTAAAAACGCTACTCCCAGAATTTATGGAAGTGGTGTACAGGACCATGGCCGTGGCCTATTTTATACTTTGAACCGGCACGAATGGCTTCATTGATATATGCTTTGGCCTTTCTCACAGCTTCTTCAATTCCACACCCTTTTGCCATACAGGAGGCAATGGCCGAAGAGAGTGTGCAGCCGGTTCCATGATTGTTTTTGGTCTTTATACGCTTTCCTTTCAGTACAACAAACCTGTCTTCTTTGGCAAGATACAGAAAATCACTACTGTCGTTGTCTTCAAGATGCCCGCCTTTTATAAGTACACTTCGGCTTCCGTATTCGGACAGATCTTTGGCTCCATTTTTTATATCCTTGAAATCGTGCAATTTACAATCCAGCAAAACCGATGCTTCAGGAAGGTTGGGCGTGACCACACTGGAAAGCGGCATCAGGTGTTTCTTAATCGCTTCAATTGCATTGTCTTTTAGCAGTTTATCACCACTTTGGGCCACCATTACAGGGTCCAAAACAATTTTATCGATCTTATACTGTTTCAATACCCGTGCGACTGTCTCGATCAATTCTGCGGAGTAAAGCATTCCGATCTTCACCGCATCCACACCGATATCAGAAAAAACAGCCTCCATCTGCTTTTCGGCAAAATCGGGCGGAACGGGTTGGATTCCTGTCACCCCTTTGGTATTTTGTGCGGTCAGGGCCGTAATCACAGACATGCCAAAGCAACCCATTGCGGCTATGGTTTTCAAATCCGCCTGTATGCCTGCCCCGCCTCCGCTGTCTGATCCGGCAATGGTGAGCACTTTGCGATATGTGCGACTTGTATTCTGATTATTGGAGTCTTTTTTATTCATTTGGCTATCCTTCCTACTCTTTTGGAGATAATCCCAATTAATTGAGGGGCCGGGAAGTTTTTTATCAAAAACTTTTTTAGTGACCTGTTTGTGTTTTAATGATTGTCAGCGGTTCGTCTGGGGAATAGCCCATTCGCCCGTACAAGACTTAACAATAATATCGAGAAACTGATGTACGGCAGCTATCTCGCTGAGATTAGATCTGAGCTAGCCCCAGTAGATAGATTTCCACGGCGGCGACGATCGTCTCTGCCTGTATGAGCTTCGCAGAGAATAGGGGGCGCGTACAAAGGACTATAATCATTTGTTAAGGTTTGTACGGGCGAATGGGCTATTCCCCAGACGAACGGTGCAGAAATTGAAAAACTCCCCGACCCCTCTTATTTTGATTTAAAATGATCCCACCCTTTTGGTTTAAATTTTTTTGCTCGGCCTGACGAATCGATGATTTCCATTTTCCCCGGGTCTGTGATCTTTCCGATTGAATAAAGGGGGCGGTTAAAGGCTTTTAGATATTTTTGGGCCACTGTATCGGCATGATCCGGAGACACGGTGCATAACAAAATATAATCTTCGCCGCCGGCAAGGGCAAATTCAACGGGATCAAACTCAAATCGGTTACAAAAATATTTCAGATTTGTTGAAACAGGGATTTTTTCAGCGTACAGGCTTACACCGACGTTGCTTTCCGTTGCGATGTGACCGATGTCGGAAGAAAGCCCGTCACTGACGTCTATTGCTGCATGCACACCGGTTTGAGATGCCAGAAAACGGCCCTCGCTTAAAAAAGGCCTTGGGAGAATATGCGAATGAAAAAGTTGTTTGAATTCCTTAGAATCAGCCGTTATATGATTCAGTATCAGATGCAGTCCTGCACGGCTGTCACCCAGAAAGCCGGTAGCGAAAATGATATCTCCGCGCCGTGCTGCATTTCTCAGGAGCAGTTCCTCCTTTGGAACACTCCCTGAAACAGAAATATTTATAATCAAGTCCTTCATGGAAAGAGTGGTATCGCCGCCAAGAATGTTGACATTAAATTTACCGGCCAAGTCTTTTATCCCACGGTAAACCTCTTCAAGAAAGTCGGTGGCGCAATCTTCAGGAATGGCAACACTGACAAACGCCTCTCTTGCGGTTGCCCCCATGGCGGCAATATCGCTCAAATTTACAGCCAGGGATTTATACCCCAGATTAAAACCGGTGGTGGCGTCGCGTATAAAATGGACCCGTTCAACCAGCAAGTCTGTGGTTACCACCGAAACAAGTCCGGTATCTGTAAAAAAGGCGGCCGCATCATCACCGATTGCCCTGATTACACGGTCAGGACGGATTAAACAGCCCTGACTGATCTTTTCGATAAAACCGAACTCTCCGATATCTTTTAACTTCATGGGATACGTGCCTGCTTGATAATATCACTTAATTCCTCAGCGGCTTTGCGAGGATCAGCTGCGGAAACAATGGCTGATACCACGGCAATTCCGCTGGCACCATTGATGATGACTTGGCCTGCGTTTTTTCTGTTAAGGCCACCGATGGCAACCTTGGGGATCTTTACCGCCAGGCTTATTTCCTTTAATCCCTCAAGACCAAGGGGTGGGGCTGTATCGGTTTTTGTCGGGGTTGAAAAAATCGGACTGACACCGATATAATCCGCACTGCCTTTTTCAGCTAAAATTGCATCCTCAACCGATTCGGCGGATATTCCGATAATCATTGAACCTTGCAGAATATCTCTTGCCATGGTCAATGGCATATCTGTCTGGCCAAGATGTACCCCGTCTGCTCCAATGGCCTGTGCCACATCCACCCGGTCATTAATGATCAGCGGTATATTATGTTTTTTTAGATACTGTTTGATGGATAAGGCTTCATGGATATATTCAAGCGTAGAACAGTTTTTTTCCCGCAACTGAACACAGGTGACTCCTCCGGCAACACCGGCTTTGACAATCTCAAGGGTGGATCTTCCCCGGGAAAGACCTCTGTCGGTGACAAGGTATAAAGAATAATCGATTGAGGCAATTTTCATTTTAATATTCCTCAATCATTCCTCAATTTGGCAGCCGGATTGCAGTTTTTCCGGGGTAATGAGATACAAGGCATCAAGCATCTTAATCATAAAACTCCCCGGTGCTTCTGCTTTTTCACCTGCTATCTCCCCTGCCATACCAAAGAAAGCCAGTGCGGTTGCCGTCGCGCTGAACGGGTCATCGTCCACCGCTAAAAATGCCCCGATCACTGCGGTTGCCGTGCATCCGGTTCCGGTCACACAGGACATAAGCGGGTGACCATTGGAAACACGTACTATACGGTCCCCATCGGTAATCAAGTCAACAGAACCTGTAATGGCTAAAGTGGTTTGCAAATCTTCGGCCAAGGTTTTGGCAGCATAAGAAGCATCTTCCACGCTGTGGATGGAATCAACGCCTTTGGTTTTTGATTCACTGTTTTTGAGTGATAGAATTTCCGATGCGTTTCCCCTGATCACGCTGATTTTGGTTTGATCAATAATTTTTTTGGCAGAGCTCGTCCTCAGTGATGTCGCTCCGGACCCAACCGGGTCGAGAACGATAGGCGTTTTCAGCGCGGTTGCTTTTCTCCCGGCTACAATCATTGAATCAATCCACTCATCGGTAAGTGTGCCGATATTGAGTACAAGTGCACCGGCAAAGGAGACCATTTGTTCGACTTCATTTGGGGCATGCGCCATCACCGGCGATGCACCCATGGCAAGAAGTACATTTGCCGTATAATTCATTACCACATAGTTGGTAATGTTGTGAATAAGCGGTTTTTTGTTTCTCACGGCATCCAGGTTTTTAGCCGCATTTAAAGCCAAGTTTTCCATGATTTTTCTCCTATCTTCTTTTACCGAGGAGAGACTGTAGATAGAATTTAGACCACAAAAAAAGCCGTTTTGCAAGGAAACGGCTTTGGGTGAATTTAGAAAATTCGTATGTGTCGTTTCCCTACGCTGGAATTATCCAGATCAGGTTCAAAGGGTGTAATCTCAGGCGTCTTGCAGCCACCCCGCTAGTTAAATTTTCTTTTTATATATCTCAAGCCCTAGCAAACCGGCACGTATAAGTCAAGAACTAAAATAACCGTTGGCACCATGTTGAAAAAGGAGAATCAAAGCATGACTGGAAGAGTTTATCCTTACGGATAATAAATATTCCTGCCAGCCGGTAATAAATCTTTACCAATACCCTGAAAACATACTACCTCCATATGTAACCAGAATCTGAAGCTGCTGGTTTTAATCCTCATCTTCATCTCTGTACTGATGTTTTTTAATTAAAAATCGGATAAACCCAATGACCGTTAACAATGCGCCGGAAAGAAACAGAAACTCATAAATATGGCCGGTCAGAAAAATAAACCAGGTGGTCGGCCTGTGTTGTCGCCTAATCCATTGATCTTCGATTTCTTCCGGTGAAGTATTCAGAGTTTCAGCAAATGCGGTGTGAATTTCATTTCCTTTTTGGAGATGGTGTAAAATTTCAAATATGCTGTGGTCGCCATACCGGTCTGAGATAAAATCCACCACACTCCGGCTTTCGGCATACGCCAGCATAAGGTTCTTTTTATCGGCGGGGAAGCGGTGATTTAGATCTCTCAAAGGTATATGGTTTCCCGACAGCAACGCCTCCTCAAAAATATACCGTTGCGGTGCTTCCAGCAACTCGGCCACGCCTTCACTAAGCCATTGAGCCACACCTTCGTCAAGCCACCGTGGCAGATGGGCACTCCTGATATGCCGGTGAAGAATCAGGTGGACCATTTCGTGCTTCAGGATTTGATCCAGCCGATGGGGGCGGATGTGCAGCCTGGAGCAGTCAATCACCATAAGATTTTCCGCCGGTGCTGCAAAGGCAACGATAAGCTTATTCCCGCTGAGTCGTTGAAAATATTCTTTATGCTGAATCAGGAACACGGTCGGTCTGAAAGGCATCTTCCAGCCAAAAGTTTTTTCCAAATTCGATTTGATAGGTGGATATATATGGACCACATCTTCGGCCATGCCTTTCAGCGGAGGTTCAAACCGGACCACCAATTCAGGGATAGATAGAAACTCCAGCTGAACCGCAAAAAGGGGTTGGGGCACCGGAGAACAAAAGATGATTAAAGAAATAAATAAAATTTTCTTTAGTTTATAGCTAGTTGTCATCAAGCAAAAATGTTAAATTTTTTTGGATTTTTTCACCACGTCTAACGGGTGACATTTTCATAAAAAATTGCGTCTCTGGCTTAGTGAAATGCTTTAGCCTTTGGCACCTCGAACCATCTTCTTCAACTAATCGGGAGAAGCGTCTTTCTTGTTGGGTTTTTCCACTTCAGGTTTTTCCGGCAAGACTCCGGCGGCTTCGGCTTCCAAAGCGGCTGTTTCGGCTTTAGCGGCCGCTTTGGCTGCTTTACGTGACATTTTGTTTGCCTGTTTTTCAGCATCTCTGGCTGTTTTTTCCGCTTTTGCTTGGAGATCTTCATTCACCCCGGCGGGATCCGCCATCAGATTTTCCGCATTGTCTTTTGCCCTTTCAGCAGATTCAATCGCTTTCTCGGCCTCTTTTTCAGCCGCCTGCGCCTTTTTCTCGGCGTCTTCCAGTGCATCTGACGCTTGTGCCATCTCAGCAGCTTTGCCTTCCTCCGGCTCGGCATCCAGATCGATGTCTTCGGCAGCCATAACCATCGCCACCACCGGCAAAAGAAAAATCGTACTCTCCATCGAATTGCCCAAAGGGTCCACCACCTGATTGTTCTTGATGCGAAATGGAAGAAAAACCACCGAAGAACCTGCTGAATACTCCGCGATGGTTTCGGCGCTGACATCCTCAACTATCTCCGGCTCAGCTTCAATACGTACTTCCTCCAGCATGGCCTTGAGGCTTTCAACTGATTGGTCGGCTTTTTGGTTGATATCGGCAGCCAGCAATCTGATCTTGGCTTCGTTCCACAGTTCATGCCGTGTCATCAAATAAGCAATCAGGAGCATCAGGCGACTGGTCGCATCACCCCACCACCAAATATCAATTTGCTTGGCGCTATCATCGGTTTCCTCAAGGGAAGTCCATTTATCTGTTTTCGCATCAAGAATGACAATATTGCAGCCATAAAAATGTGCCCAGCGAAGATTTTTACCAAAGTCCTCGTCAGTTAAGCTTAGAATTTTTTTAGCTACCTGGCCAAGCCAGTTGAGAATAATCGTGTTGGCTTTTAAAGATCCCACCCCGTATGCTTGAACCACAGCCTGGATACCGATTTGATGATTTGGGGCTGCAACCACAAGGGGAAACGCACGGGCACCGTGTTGAATAATATCCCGTTGAAGCTGTGCCTGAGCTTCCTCTTTCATCTTTCGCATTTTCAATCCCTGGCCTTCAAGAATTCGCACGGCGGTGGTTATCCCGCTGCCACCTTCAATCCAGGAGGAAAAGCGAAGAAGTTGAGCACGGCGCTCAGGATTATTTGAAAAAGCCAGGATCTGTGGACGCCAGTAGCGCGGATGTTCCGGCTCTTCGGCGGCAGCCAACAAATGCTCCCTGGCAAGCTGAAGGTGATATGATCTGCGGCTGTCTGCCCAACGTGAAGGGCCGGCGGTTCGCTTAAGGTATTGAAAAATAGCAAACAACACTGCAACGGCGACGATTCCGGCATAAAGACCAACCGCCAGCATGGTGCCCAGGCACGCCAATGCCCCGACCAAACTGATCCATTTATTAAAATAGCGAAACCGGGGACGAAACGATGGGCTGGCCGAACGCGCCTCATAATAGGTGGCATAATTTAAAAGACCGTAGGAAATTAAAAAAAACATGGAAACGACCGGAGCAATCAGATTAAGACGCCCGTAAGCGATGGTTATGTAAGCAATACAGGCAGCCAGTAAAACGCCTCGTCTCGGATTTTCGGCAGGTCCTGAGCCTTTTGCAAACATTACCAGAAATGGAAAAGTCCGGTCACCGGCCAGTGATTGCAGAATACGCGGAGCACCCAGGAAAGAAGCCATGGCAGAAGACAAAGTGGCCGCAATCACACCGGCGGTAACAAGGAAGTCTATAACGGCCACCTTTTTCATTGCACCGTAATCGCTCATCATGATATCAGCCGGCAGTGCAGCAGCAAATATCACTGCGGATAGAATATAAACGACGATGGATACACCCACGGCCGTGAATGTACCACGTGGCAAGCTTTTCCCCGGATCCCTTAAATCTCCGGACATGCTCACCCCCTGGGTAAAGCCGGTGACCGCCGGGAAAAAAATAGCAAACAATACCCAGAAACCCAGGTTCGATTGCGGTGAAGCCCAGTTTTGGATCAACCGGGCAGTATCCCATCTGACAAATCCGCCGATAAAGAATGAAAGGATGGCTGCAGCCAGGATACCCATAACCACATATTGAAATTTTGTTGCCCAATCCGCTCCCAGCCAGGCGAAGATAAATAAAAAAGAAACCGCCAAGGCGGCAATAATTTGAGGAAGAATACTGGAATTATTCGGCAGCAATGCGGCCAAGGCCTCGCCGAATCCGAGGCAATAAAACGCAATGGAGACCGCCTGGGCCAGAAAAACAACAATGCCGATGGCACCGCCGAATTCAAGCCCGAGGGTACGGGAAATCAGGTAATAATCGCCACCGCCTTTAACTTTAAGATTGGTGGAAATGGCGGAAAGGGAAACGCTGGTCAATACTGAAATACCATTGGCCAAAAGCAATATAACCAGGGTAAGGCCCAGACCGGCATTACCGACCACATAACCCAGTCGAAGAAATAGAATGATACCCAGGATAGTTAAAATGCTTGGGGTGAATACACCGGCAAATGTACCCAGCGTGCCTTTGGTTCCAGAAGTGCCGGATTTGTTATTCGGGATTGCAACATTGGTTTTCATAACTGGTTAGAAAGTAGCTCCTCTGTCAAGTCTTGAGATTAGAGGGTTCGGATTGGGTAAGCCGACCATGAGCTCTCTTTGTATTTTGTTATTTGAAATTACCGTTTTAAGTGATGTGTTTTTCAGCTATAATCTTGCTTTCAAACTTTCATATCGTCTACAAGCCTCTTTGTTTCCCAAACCACAGGATTTTTCCAAATCGTGCAATGCTCTTTCAAAATCTTTATTATGATAGTACGTACCGGCTCTTTCAAGATATGCTGTGGCATGATCGGGTTCCAGTTCAAGAAATCTGTTCCAGTACTCGATTATTCTACTCCACTGTTTTTCTTTGGCGAGGATATAATCCACCATTCGATATGACTCAAAATGATGAGGATTAATTTCTATGACACGATTAAAATCTGATAATGCGGATTGGAAATCTTCTAATTGAAAAAAGGCAACACCTCGCCAGTAATAGGATTCAAAATTGTCATTATCGAAATCAATGGACAAGTTATAATTCTCAAAAGCCGCATCATTATCTGTTTTAATCAGCCTATAACCTTTATTTAATAGTTTTTTAGATGCCCACTCTTTCCATTTTATGGTTGAAGGATCACCGGGTCTTAAAAGCTCCGCTGTACGCAGATCTTCCAAGGAATCACTATAGTTACCCTTGGCAAAATATATTCTGGACCGCATTCGATAAATTTTATCTATTACAGGGCGAAGTTCAATACATCGATTAATATCTTCAAGAGCACTATCATACTCCTTTAAGTCAAAATGATAAATCTTTACCCGCTCATAATAAATCGACCATTGGTCACCAAATGTAAGGGCTTTCGTTAATAGATCTATTGCTCTTTTATATCTCTTATTGCGTCTATTCATTCTACTTCTATCGTAGTATATTAAGCCATATAACGCGGTGAGTTCCGGATTAATAGCGGAATATTTTTCAGCTTGTTTTGCGATGTCTTCCATATCTTTATAGCTTCCACCCCATCGCGGTTGTTTCGCCCAGGCACCGACATATCTGACAAGAAAAGAATGGGGAAATAACGCTGTGGCGTTTTCAATCGTTTCGTCTTCAGCCGCATCATTTCCGGTAGCGTTATAGATATTTATTAATAGATTATAGCCTACCATTAAATCAGGGTTGATTTTAAGTGCTATTTTAAGATTTTCCTCCGCCTTTGAGAAATAGAATCGCATCCCTTCAAATTGTTCTTTCGATGTCTCTTTTTTAAATTTATACCCCCTGCTCTCCCAGCCTTTTGCACAATAATAATTTGCAAGAGCAAGGTAGGGCTGATATTTGTCAGGGGAATTGTTTATCCACTTTACAAAGAGTGCTTCGTACAAAGAATCAGTCAAATAAAAGGTGCGATAGGCATCATAAACCTTATATTCATCGGTTTGATCTTCTGTAAAACAATGCTGATATTTTTTCAAAACAGCATTGAGCCGCTCAAACTCATGATTTTGGAGCATATCTCTCAGGTTAATTATTTGTGCTATGTCGATGGTTTCTTTTGCTTCTGTTAGGATGGGAAGGTCTTTCAATGGCTTTGTTACTTCATAACCTTTACTGCCGAATACCTGTTTTAAATATGACCGCGGGTTAATATATTTAACGGCCACAATGGTAGAAAATACCAGCACCCCGATAACAATCATACTTAAAAATATAGAGCCGAAAATACTGTTCTCATTTTTATCAAACTGATTTTGATGGTCATCAACAGGTTGCATGTTTTTATTATCCTTTTTTTATTGCCTGAATTCAATACCTATTTAGATACAAAAATAGATTTTTTATAAATTTTCATGTCTGACTGGGCACAACCAAGCATGAAACCTAAGGTTCAACCGGGGAATAGCCTATTGGCCCGTTACCAGACATACCAATCTTATCTAGAAATGAAGGTACGGCAGCTATCTCGCTTCAATTAGATTTGAGCCAGCCCCAGGGGACAGAATCCCACGGCGGCGTTGATCGTCTCTGCCTGTATGGATTTAACTGAGAAGATAGGGGGTGTGTCACATACCGCTCTCATTTGTTAAGTCTGGTAACGGGCCAATAGGCTATTCCCCGGTTGAACCGAGCTAAGATTGAAAAACGATTGTTTGTTTCTAATGAATATTGATAAAAATTTGCTTGACAAGTGATAGTGAATATTTTATTTTTCATTGGAAAATGATTCTCTATTAATACTGAATATCTAATTCTAGCTAAAAGCGCTTAACTGTGAAAAATCTTTGCTCCGAGCTGAAAAGAGTATCCATGGCTGATCCCAAAATCCGTCTCAATCAGATGCTTGCCAAGTTAAGAAAACAGGACTATCGGATCACCCCGCAGCGGTTGGCCGTGCTTAAGATTCTTGCCAGCAGCAAAGGTCACCCCGGAGTGGAACAAATCTATGAGCAAGTAGTCAAGGATTTTCCTACAACAAGTTTAGCCACTGTTTATAAAACATTAACGCTTATGAAAGAAATAGGGGAGGTATGGGAAATCGGCTTTCCCGAAGGCAGTAACCGCTATGATGGCAATAAACCATATCCTCACCCGCATTTGATTTGCGTTAAATGCAAGAAAATTATCGATCCGGACCTTGCCACCTTAAGCGATATGACCCAGGAATTGGAGCAAGATACCGACTTTCGTATTTTAAACCACCGCCTTGATTTTTTTGGCATCTGCCCTGGCTGCCGGAAGAGAAAGTAGTTTTAGACAGATAAATTTTTTTGGCCTTTAATAAATAATCATTATTAATAGATAAAATATATTTTTAAAAAATTTTAGTGCACAGGGTAATCAGAAATAGCCACAAGAATACATTGAGTATGCCGAAGTATAAAATTTGCGTCTGTCGGAGAAAAACGTACATCCCACTCATTGGGGACCCAGATATCGGGAAAATAAGCACAGGCTTTGAAAGGGAACGTTTTGAAATGGGTGCAGAAAACTTTCATCAGATTTGAGGCATAAAGATCAATACTCACACTTTAAATAGGAGGAATTGAACATGAATCCTATCAAACGCAAAGAAAAAAAGAATTGAGAAAATATAACATTTACCACCGTCTTTGGAATACCGGTCGGTGACGATCAGAACAGTCAGACCGACGGTGAACGCAGGCCTATCCTTATACAAGATGTTTAACGTTACAAAACAAAAATTTGAAAGGAGAAAAAATCATGAAAGACAAAAACAAGAAATTGACCACCAATGCAGGTGCTCCCGTACCTGACAATCAGAATGTGATGACTGCCGGGCATCGCGGCCCGCAGTTGCTTCAAGATGTCTGGTTCCTGGAAAAACTCGCCCACTTTGATCGTGAGGTCATCCCTGAAAGACGCATGCATGCCAAAGGATCCGGGGCTTATGGAACCTTCACTGTCACTCACGACATCACCCAATACACCAAGGCAAAAATTTTCTCTGAAATCGGAAAGAAGACCGAACTTTTCACACGTTTCTCAACGGTGGCAGGTGAACGTGGCGCGGCAGACGCGGAGCGTGATATCCGTGGATTTGCCGTAAAATTCTACACCGAAGAGGGCAACTGGGACCTGGTGGGTAATAACACGCCCGTCTTTTTCCTGCGCGATCCACTCAAATTCCCAGACCTCAACCACGCAGTGAAGCGAGATCCTCGAACTAACCTGCGCAGCGCCCTCAATAACTGGGACTTTTGGACATCACTCCCGGAGGCACTGCACCAAGTCACAATAACCATGAGCGACCGCGGTATTCCCTGCTCCTATCGCCACATGCACGGCTTTGGTAGTCATACTTTCAGCCTCATCAACGCGCAAAAAGATAGGTACTGGGTCAAATTCCATTTCGTCTGTCAACAGGGCATCAAGAACCTTACCGATGCTGAGGCCGAGGCCATCATAGGCAAGTGCCGGGAAAGCCACCAGCGCGATCTCTATGAAAGCATTGAAAAGAAAGACTTTCCGAAGTGGAAGCTTTTCATCCAGGTCATGCCGGAGAAAGAAGCGGCTAACTGCCCATACAATCCGTTCGACCTCACAAAGGTATGGCTCAAAAAGGACTACCCGCTAATTGAGGTCGGTATTATGGAGCTGAATCGCAACCCTGAAAACTATTTTGCTGAAGTCGAACAGTCCGCCTTCAACCCGGCCAACAACGTACCAGGTATTGGTTTTTCACCCGATAAAATGTTACAGGGCCGCCTGTTCTCGTACGGTGATGCCCAGCGTTATCGGCTCGGGGTGAACCACCACCTGATTCCGGTCAATGCATCGCGCTGCCCATTCCACAGTTACCACCGTGATGGCGCCATGCGAGTTGATGGCAACCATGGCAGCTCTCTCGGCTATGAGCCTAATAGCTACGGTGAATGGGAACAGCAGCCAGAGTTTTCAGAACCACCTCTCAGTCTGGATGGGGCTGCCGATCATTGGAACCATCGTGAGGACGACGATTACTACTCCCAGCCCGGCTTACTTTTCCGCCTGATGAGCCCTGAACAGCAAGAAGCTCTCTTTGCCAACACCGGCCGTGCCATGGACGATGCTCCCGATGAGATTAAGATCCGCCATATTGGTAACTGCATGAAAGCCGATCCGGCTTATGGAAAGGGCGTGGCCGACGCTTTGGGCATTTCGCTTGATGATATACCCAAATAGTAATTGAGGCGTTGAACCTTAAAGTCAATGGTGTGGATTGTTTGGCCTGGATGAGCCCGGAAGAAAGGGCCGTGCAGCAAGAAAATAATGCAATGACTATTGCCATGCCTGGCTTCCATGAAAATAGCATGGCTGACATTAATCAGTAAAAGCCTTTCCTTTGATCAAAGTCGTTTCTTTCACAGCGAAAGTCTTTATTCAAAGGCTACATAATAGATTAAATAAAATTTTCTATATTCTGATGGTGAGACCTTTGAAAATAGTAACTTTCAAAGGTCTCATACCGTTACTCACCCAAAAGCCTTATGCAGTCTTTGTTTTTTTCCTCAACCGCTTCCCACAGCTTCTTGACCTTTATCCATTTGGTAAGGTTCGCTTCCTAAAAGTGGCTTGTTAGCCTTTCTTATATTTGATTGCCCATATTCCGGGATGCCAATTATAATTCAAGTTCCCCATTAAACTTCATTGACATACAATTTGTATGGTTTAGTATAAAGAAACTTTAACAGTTAAACGACATAAAGTTAAAAGGAGGAGCAAATGGACAACATTGTAAATCAACTCATATCTTTTATAACCACCTATGGAATAAAGGTGATCGGTGCAATTATCATTCTGATTGCCGGACGTATTGCTGCCGGAATTGGACAAAAGGCGGTAACAAAGGTGCTGGAGAAATCCAAAACAGATTCTGCAGTGGTCTCGTTCGTTGGGAGCATGATCTATTTCCTTATTTTAACCTTTGCAGTGCTTGCCGCGTTAGCAAAATTCGGCATCCAGACTGCATCCTTTGTGGCGATTCTTGGTGCGGCAGGTTTTGCCATTGGATTTGCCCTGCAGGGATCGCTGGCTAATTTTGCTGCAGGCGTCCTTATTTTAGTACTGCGCCCTTTTAAAGTGGGAGATTACATTGATGGTGCAGGAGTGGCCGGCACGGTTAAAGATATTCAGCTCTTTACCACTGTTTTGGCTACTCCGGATAATATTAAAATTATGGTACCCAACGGCAAACTCTTCGGGGACACCATCAAAAACGTTTCCGCCTTTGACACCAGAAGGGTAGACATGGTAATCGGTATTGGGTATACCTCGGACATTCAAAAAGCCTATGATTTGCTGATGGATCTGATGAATGAAGATACCCGTGTACTTTCCGACCCCCCTGTCACTGTTGCGGTTTCAGAGCTGGCCGATTCGAGTGTTAATTTTGTCGTACGTCCCTGGGTAAAAAAAGAAGAGTACTGGGGTGTTAAATTTGATCTGACACGCAGGATTAAAGAATCCTTTGATGAAAACGGAATTGAGATTCCTTTTCCCCAGCAGGTGGTACATATGATGACAGAAACTGTGTAATAATAAGAAAAACCGTAGCGAAAGTCGATTAGAGTTACTTCTTTTGTTTGAATATTTCAGGCGTCTGAAGAATAGGTTCAACATTCATTATAAATCTTTTCGCATTAAGCTGATTTTAAGGAGGGATATTCAATGGGTAGATATTTCAAAGGAATGTTCCTGAATAAGCTGTCACTTGGATGCCTTTTGTTTTTTTTAATCGCTCCCTGTGCTTCGAAAGCATCCCAACCGATTAAGCTGGCGGTTATTATGTCCCAAACCGGCATAGCCATTGACCAAAACCAGCCAGCAATCAGAGGTGCACGGTTGGCCATTGATGAAATCAACGACCGGGGAGGCGTTATCGGCCACCCGGTGGAAATGATTTTAATAGACAACCAGAGTTCACCGCTTCGATCAAAAGTAGCCGCACAGGAAGCTGTAAAACGCAATGTCACGGCAGTAATCGGTGCGATATGGAGCTCCCACTCACTGGCCATGGCCGATGTTTTGCAAAAAGCAAAAATACCGATGATCACGCCGGCTTCCACTAAACCGGAAGTCACCCGGAAAGCCGATTATATCTTTCGCGCCTGTTTTATTGATTCCTTCCAGGGAAAGGTCATGGCAAAATTCGCCTATGCGGACCTGGAAGCCCGTGCCTGCGTTGTAATGGGAAACCTTAATGAAGAATATAGCCTGACATTGATGAAATACTTCGAAACTTTTTTTAAACATATGGGCGGAAAGGTTCTTTACCATGCAACCTATAAAGGAAAGGCCGTTGATTTTAAAGACATTTTAAGAAAGGCAAAAAGATTCCACCCGGATGTTTTCTTTATTCCGGGCTACGCCAGAGATTCCGGATTGCTGATCAGACAGGCAGTCAAAATGGGTATCAAGACGACCTTTTTGGGTTGTGATGGATGGGATGGCCCCATATATAAGTATGCAGGGCACACCATAAATGAGAGCTATTTTTCAAACCATTGGCATCCTGAGGCTCGATTTGCCAACAGCCGACATTTTTTAAAGCTCTATCAGGACAAGTATGGCATTAAAGATGTCATGGTAACTGCCCCATTGACTTATGATGCGGTTATGCTTTTAGCCGATGCAATCGGTCGTGCCGACTGTTTGGAAAGAGAAAAAATTCGAAATGCACTGGCCGAAACAAAAAACTTTCAAGGATCCACCGGTACCATCACCTTTGACCAAAACGGAGATCCAAAGAATAAGGAGGCCAGCATTATCAAATGTGAAAAGGGAAAGTTTGTTTTTGTGAAACCGGTGAAACCGTAAGCTTTATTTAAAAACAGTTCGTTGGGCAAAATTTTGAGACCAATTACTCCTTTTTCGACTCTTTTTTATAAATGAAAACACAAACATTTTTAAAGTTAACATATATACTCACCCTTATTTTTTCTATATTGCCTATGGCTCAGGTACAGGCGGAAGAAAAAATCAAGCTGGCATCGATCTATGCATTTAGTGGCGTGGCAGCTCAGACAAACACGCATTCAATAAGAGGCGTGCGACATGGTGTTCAGGAAGTAAACCGCAGCGGCGGGGTGTTAGGGAAAAAAATAGAGTTGATTGAGCTTGATAACAAAAGCACACCGATCGGTTCAAAAGTGGCGGCAGACATGGCTGTACAGGCCAATGTTTCAGCGATTATTGGGGCAGTCTATAGCTCACACACCCTGGCTATTGCAAAGGTTGCCCAGGCCAATCATATTCCCATGATTACCAGTGCCTCAACCCACACAAAGATAACCCCCATTGGAGAGTATATTTTTCGGGTCTGTTATAGTGATCTATTCCAGGGAGAGGTGATGGCGGCGTTTTGTACAAAAGAGTTAAAGGTATCAACGGTGGTGATATTCGTTGACCTAACGAGCGACTACAGCATGGAGCTGTCCAATGAGTTCCAGCGTAATTTTCAGAAAAGGGGCGGAAAAATCCTAGCCCGGATCAACTATAAGCAAAACCAGAAAAGTTTCCGTCCTATGGTTCTGCAGGCAAAGAAAATAAACCCCGATGCCCTTTTTATCCCCGGTTATTTTGAAAGCGCCCTTATCATAAAAGATGCCATAGATGCCGGTATCAAGGCTATCCCATTAGGCGGAGATGGATGGGGAAGTACTGCTTTTTTTAATAAAGGTGGTGCAGCACTCAAAAGAGGATATTACTGCACCCATTGGGCGGAAGAGGTGGGAAATCACTTTTCCCGGCGGTATATTAAAAAATATAAAAAAGATGCGCCCATCCATGCCTCGGAGGTTCTTGCCTATGATGCGGTTTTACTTTTAGCAGAGGCAATTCAGCGGGTAGGCTCGACTGATCGAAGAAAAACTCGCGCTGCCCTGGCAAAAACCAAAGGGTTTAAAGGCGTCACCGGCACAATCACCTTCAACGGTAACCGGGACCCGATAAAGAATGCCGTGATCATGAAGATAACAGACGGCCGAAAATATTTTTTTAAAAGCTATACCCCTGTAAAAAATAATTGTAAATAAAGCCGGTTTCAAATCGTCTTGCTTTGCCCGACCATCTATGGATAAATTCTTATGAAATTTCATAGTTTCCGATTTAAAATAAATACAGCCATACTTCTTACCTGTATTGTTATCGCATTATTTTTCAGCGCCATTTTTTACCCCTTTGAGGTCAATCGTCGCCAATCCCGTTTGGAAAGAATTCAACTCCTGTTAAACACCATTTTTGAACAGAAAAAAGAGGAGCTTGCCAACGAAATTTTCGCTGATCAAAAGGATGCCCTTGCCCGTTCCCTTAAAGACGTTCAAAGCCTGAAGGATATTAGCGAGGTAAGTATCTACGGAATTGACGGCCGACTTGTACTTTCTACCAACGATAAACTCACTGCCCCCCTTTCCCCTTCAGAAAAAAAGGCCCTCAAGCAAGCCCCCTTAGTAAATATAATAAACAAAACAGACCTTTCCTTTGTCGAATATTCCTCAATGATTGAGATTATTGGAGAGCGAGTGGGGTATTTTAAGATACACTTCGACCTGTCAGAAATGGAAAAGGAATCATTTTCCTACATCCTCTTTTTTTCACTGCTTATGTTTTCTATTTTGCTCATCACCGCCTTCCTGCTCAACCTTCTGCTCTCACGCTCTTTGATTCAGCCGGCGAGCAAGCTGCGGGATGGCATCAGGAAGGTAAAGCTTGGCCAATTTGGAGAGCAGGTCAATATCTCTTCTATGGATGAGATCGGAGAGATTGCCGATGACTTCAATGAAATGTCCACCAAACTTAAAGAACAACATGCAGAACTGATCAGCGCCATCGAGGAAAAGGATTCTTATGCCTATAAGATAAAAAAAACCAATGAGAAACTTGAAGATCTGAATAACAGACTGGAAGATATGGTGGTCGAGCGCACGAATGCGTTAAGAACAAGCTATGAAAAACTCAAACTGGAAATTCAAGAACGACAACGTACGGATAAGGAAAACAGAGATCTGGAAGAAAGGCTCGCCCGTTCTCAGAAAATGGAGGCACTGGGGCTTCTTGCCGGAGGTGTGGCCCATGACTTAAACAATGTGCTGTCAGGCATCGTCAGCTACCCAGACCTGATTTTAATGGACCTCGATGAACAAAGCCCGTTGAAGCAATCGATTGCCACCATTAAAGATTCCGGACAGAAAGCTGCTGCTATTGTTCAGGATTTGTTAACATTGGCCAGGAGGGGGGTCACCAATACTGAGGTGCTAAATTTTAATGATGATATTATACATGAGTACTTAAGATCCCCTGAACATGAAAAGCTTAAAACCTACTACCCGCATATTCACATAGACACCCATCTCGAACCGGATCTAATGAATATTAAAGGATCACCGGTTCATCTTAGAAAAACGCTGATGAACCTGGTGTCCAATGCGGCCGAAGCCCAGCCGAGTGGGGGGAAAGTGGCCATTTATACAAGGAATCAGTATGTTGACAGACCGATAAGGGGATACGACCATGTCCAGGAAGGGGATTATATTGTGCTGAAAATCGAAGATAACGGCGGCGGAATCGCCCCGGATGATCTCAACAAAATATTCGAGCCCTTTTATACCAAAAAAATTATGGGTAGAAGTGGCACCGGTCTGGGTATGGCCGTTGTATGGGGTACGGTACAGGATCATCATGGGTATATCCATGTTGAGAGCTCTGAAGGAAAAGGAACCACCATTGAACTCTATTTTCCCATTACAAGGGAAGGGATTAAAAAAGAGGACGCCCTGGTGCCCATTGAAGACTATAAGGGCAACGGAGAATTAATCCTGGTGGTGGATGATGTAAAAGAGCAGCGGGAAATTGCCACCCACATTCTGACAAAATTGGGTTATTCGGTGACATGCGTTTCAAGCGGTATGGAGGCCATCGAATATATTAAGCAAAACATCGTTGACATGCTGGTGCTGGACATGATTATGGACCCCGGCATTGACGGACTGGATACCTATAAAGAAATAATAAAAATATCCTCCGGGCAAAAGGCCATTATTGCCAGCGGATTTGCTGAAAATGAACGCGTCAGGGAAGCCCAGCGGTTAGGGGCGGGTCAATATATAAAAAAACCATATACCCTGGAAAAGATAGGTCTTGCCATCAAACGTGAACTTTCAAGATAGCTTTTTCTTCATTAGAGAGTCCTTGTTCAATATTCCAATAATGGCCTCTTCATATGATAAATGAGTTATTTTCTGTTGCAGCGATGCCAAGCAGCATATTCTATCTTTTTCCCAGCCATCAATATTGCCTGCGACGGGAAAAGCCTTTGCCGATGACGTTAAAGGTGTTTTCAGTGATAAAGAAGGCGCCCGAATCGATGTTAAAGACCGCTTCTTCCAGACGTTTGAGCTGATAATTGTTTACCACCGTCATAATCACCTTTTTTCGCCGGCCGGTATAGGCACCGCGTCCGAATAAATAGGTGCTCCCCCGGCTCAGTTTTTCAAAGATTGCTTCGGCAATTGAATCGGGCCGGTCGGAAATAATGATCACCATTTTGCGCTGGTTGAACATACTGAGGAAGTAATCCGTTACCTGGGAGACAATAAAAGAAAGTATTAGTGAAAAAAGAATAATATCAATATCCAGAAAACCGAAACTGAGACTAAACAGAGCCAGATTAAAATAGAAGTAGAACCTACCGATTCGGATATTGAATTTCTGGTTGAGAATAATTGCAATAATATCTGTTCCCCCTGCTGACCCAAAAGAATGAAGGTAAGTCCCGGCACCGGCACCAATGAGAGTACCGGCAGCAAGGGCTGCGAGCAATTTGTCGTGGATGGGGATTGCAAACGGTATCAGATCGATGGCCACGGCCAACACCACCGCACCAAACAGGCTGTAAAAAAAGAATCGCCTGCTGAGAAAAATCCAGCCGGCGATAAACAACGGTATGTTCAGTACAAAATACCAGATCCCGGGTGATAAACCTCCAAAAACATAGTAAATCAGCAGACTCAGCCCTGAAAACCCTCCGGTAATAAAGCCATGGGGAATGGCGATGGCTTTGATGCCGATGGCCAAAACAACCGCACCGGTTGTGAGAAGAATTAGATTCCGGGCCACCGAAAAGAATACTTCCCTTTTTTTTGCAGACATTTTTTAACCCACCACTACTTTTTTATTAAATTGTTCAGTACCGATAATCGTCTTAACTGTTCTGAAAGACCCCATTATGGTCCCGATGATTCCCGGTGCCACCACATTCTGACCTGCAATAAATAAGCCCTTTACTGAGGTACGATTCAGCAGGGCGGTCGCAAGCAGTTGCCGGGAAGAACGAAGAACGCCATATGCGCTTCCTTCGGGACTGTTTACCCAGTCCCGCAGAGTCAGGGGTGTATAAACATCAATTATCTTCAGACCGTTAAAAGACCCTAATATTTCCTGTGCCTCATTTACCAGCCGAATGGCGTGTTTATTTTTTTCCTTGAGATAATCCGTGCCGCGGTGCCCTGTGATGCTGTCTTCCCATTTGTTCCACAGTTCAGATTTACCTGATGTCAGACCTGATGTCAGGATAGATAAAAGATTTTTTTGCTTTTTTTCGCTGTTTCGAATCTGATAAAATTTTATATCAGGAATATTCCCGTATCTATCCGTATCTACTTTAAAGATATTATACGGTATTTCTTCATGATAAGCGGCATCCAGCTCGGCATGAACACAAAAAATTCCGAATGTATTTCTTAATTTTGAAATCCTTTTTCGGTATGAAGGTTTTACCGCTCCATCCGGCAATAGATCGAGAACAACTTGCGGATGAACTGCCCCGATAACAAGGGGCGCCTCCAATACCCGGCCGGATTTCAGGCCAACCCCTTTTACCACACGCGATTTAACCAGAATTTCTTTTACTCTGTTGCTTTGAATAATGCTGCCTCCCAGAGATTCCAAACGCTGGGCAAAAACATTCGCCATATGCGAACCGCTGCATTTCAATCTCCAGGACGAGGATAAATAGGACACCAGCGCCATGTTATGATAAAAGGCCGGGCATTCTTCCGGTTGAACGCCTATCCAGCATGACGGAACACCCAGAACACTTTTTAATCCCGGTGAACAATTTAATTGGGCTAAAATGTCTCCCAACGGTTTGTACTGGTCGAGAGATAATAAATCATTCTCGGTTGAATACAGGAGATCGAGTGAATGCAATTTTTCGCTGGCCTGTCGTATCGGTTTCATTATGACTGAAATCTGTTTTTGTTCCTCAGGAAACATGCATTTTAAATTATGTTCGTATGCATCACACCCTTCGGGAAAATCGAAAATTCCTGATTTGATAAAACCGGTATCAAAAAGATATCTGTCAATGATACCGTTTAGCCCCATTCTTTCCACTGGAATTTTCGAGGTCACCTCAAAATAATCAAAAAATTTTCTCAGAACCTGTCCTTTGGCGAGAGATCCCAAGTAATGAACCCCGGTGGCGCATTCAATCCCGTTACGTGTATAGCTTCGTGTGAGTCCACCGGGATGACTGTTTTTTTCTATCACTGTGACATCATAACCAAGTTTGACCAAGATAATAGCGGTAGTCAGTCCGCCGATACCCGACCCGATGATCAAAACTTTATTTACCGAAGACGAATTTGGTTTCATTTTATCCTTAATGCTTGCATTAATCTAACACTACTACCTTTACAGTCAGCACCAATACCCCAAGTTTTGGGTGACGACGCACCCTCTGGTCCACAAAAGCCTTCAATCTTCAACCTACTCATCCGGGTGGTCGCCCCTTTTCAAATAATATGCGTGCCTGGCGCATTAGTTCTGCAACAGAAATCCTGTGACCGTTAACGTCCGGTTCAATGCTGCCGATCAGTTTGATTTCGATGGGTTCCCTGATATCTGTATTAAGCAGGCTGGTCTTCGGTCTGTATAGCTCATTTGTATTTTTTATCAAACATACTTTTAAAGGTGCTTTAAAGCGCCTGGCTATTTTAAAAGCCCCTTCATTTAACGTACCGATAGAACCGTCTATGCTTCTTGTCCCTTCAGGAAAAATAAAAATATTCCCCCCTGAAGACAAAAACTCACCCATTTTCTCCACCCGCTCAATCATTAGGGAAGAAAACGCCCCTGCGGATGTTGAAGGTATATATCCCGATGCTTTTAATATTGACCCAAATACCGGAACTCTAAAAAAAGTACTTTTTACAATGGTTTTTTGCTTTTCGAAAAGAGAAACAAAAAGAAGCGGATCAAAATAAGACAGGTGGTTACATACTATCACGCCAGACCGGATAGAGCGGACTTCGTCTGAAATATTAAACGTCAGTGTTGGGATCAGCAGCCTGGACAGTAAAAAAAAACTTCTAAAAAAAAGATGGTTTAACTTTTGAAAAGCACTCTCGCGATGGGTTGAAAATATTAATGCTCCCAGGTAAAAAGGCGAAAAAAATACAGCAAATCCAAATATTAAATATATCCAGTGGAGCAAAGTAACTGTAAAATCAAAGGCAGGTTTGAGGAATATGAAAGAAGGCCGCATGTTGTGATTATTCAAATTTCTTAACAATCAAACCGGTATTTACACCGCCAAAGGCAAAATTTTGTATTGCGGCAATTCGTACATCTTCTTCAATCACCCGCGTCACATGCCTGATCATGGAACATCTTTCATCCACTTCATCCAGATTTAAGGTGGGTGCGATAATACCATTTTCCATCATGTATAAGGTTAACACCGTTTCTATCACACCGCACGGCGCCATGGTATGCCCCATATAGCTTTTCAGCCCGGTCACAAACGGTATGTCTTTATATATTTTATGAATCGCCTGGGCTTCAATTACGTCTCCCATTTTTGTTGCGGTGGCATGGGCGCTGATAAAGTCAACCTCGTCCGGGTTGATTTTTGCATTTTCAAGGCATAGCCTGATTGTCTCAGTTATTCCAAGAATGTTCGGCAGTATAAGGTCCCCACCATTATTGTTGGATGAAAATCCGATGATCTCACCCAATATGTTGGCTCCCCTGCTTTTAGCATGCTCATACTCTTCCAGCATTAACGCCCCGGCTCCTTCTCCCACCACGAGACCGTCCCTCCTCGCATCAAACGGGCGGGGCGTATTGGCCGGAGTATCATTAAAATCTGTTGAACAGGCCAGAAGGTTATCAAAAACAGCGACAGTGGTGGTATCATATTCATCGGCTCCGCCGCAAATCATGGCATCCTGCATACCGAATTTAATCATTTCATATCCATAACCGATTGACTGACTGCTGGTGGTGCATGCGGTTGAGGAAGAAATCACCCGGCCGGTTATTTCAAACATCTTGGTGATATTAACCGCCGTGGTATGAACCATTGACTTAAGGTAATCGACCGCACCTATAGCTGAAAATTTTGAACGTTCACCGCTGAAAAAGTTTTTATATATGTCTCTCTGAACGGTGGGGCTTCCGTGAATTGAACCAAAAGCGACTCCAAGCCGGCCTGAAGAAAGCAATTGCCTGTCAAACCCGGCCTGTTCAATCACTTCCTTGGCCACCTGGCAGGCATAATATGCGACCGGCCCCATCGTCTTCCGATATTTTCTTTTAAAATCATACTCAACGGGGTAATCGACTGTTCCGAAAACTTTAGAGTGGATAAAACCGGATAAAAGGCCATCTTCCCGCAGTTCTTTCACTCCTGAAACGCCATGGATCAGGTTGTTAAGAATTTCTTCTTTGGTATGACCAATGGGTGTAATGGCGGAAGCCGCCGTGATGACAACTCGTCTTTCCATAATATTTTCATCCGGTTTAAGCTTGATGGCGTCGCAACAACTCTGATTTACACGGTTTCGTAAAAAGTCCAAATTCAACACATGTCCCGCGAAAGCGGAATAATCATGAGGCTACCAATCGTACCTTGAATGATTACGAAATGCAGCACAGCGTCCCGCTGAACTGAAGAGGGAGGCTTCTTAGCAAACCGTCAATCGGCCCTATGAGTGAGCCTGCGCCATAGACTCAACATAATCACATATCTGATTTATGGTTCTAATCTCCATGGCTTGTCTTTTTTCATCATGGGTAAGTTCCGAATTCAATAATGATTCAATCTCTCCCAAAAGTTCAATGGCATCAATGCTGTCAAATTCATGCACTTCTCTTAAGTTGTCATCCAGACCGGGATTTTCTATTTCGAATTCTTCGGAAAATATCCGCAGGATTTCACTTAGTATTTTTTTACGCGTCAGTGTCATATGATCAACTTTTATGTTTTTCAACTTTTTATGAGATTTTCAATTTTACTTAGCAACTCTTATAACCGCTATATATAACAAATTCAAAATAAATAAACAATTATTTTGACACCCGGACACTCAGTTGACAGGAATTTATCATTTGGTCATGTCCCCAAGCTTTGGTGACATAGGCGTCTAAGTGCCTAATTTTCTGCCAAGAAAAGGTTCAAAATGATACCATTGAAGGGGGTGTGCACGAAGGTTCCGCTCAATGAGGTCTGCGTATTTCTGGGCGGATCTTTGTATGGCTTTCTGTCTGTCGGCACGGGAGGCGGCGCGAACGTATATCGGCTCGGATATTCTAAAATGGTATTTTTTTGGGCCACTACGAAATGAAAAAAATATAAATAAAGGTGATCCGGAAAGCAAGGCAAAAAGATGCGGTGCTTCCGGAAGATGGACCTGATGATCTAAAAATTTAACCGCCACGGTTCTTTCATTGCCACTCCAGATACGATCTCCTGTCAGCGAAACCAGCCCCCCTTCCCTTAAAAATTTTATGCCTTCAAGAATATCAAAAGGACTTCCCCCATCCTGATCTACGGCAACAATCCGGACGCCTCCTTTAGAAAGACTTTCCTTTTGCATTTTCTCAATCTGTTCCTTGGCCTTGATCCCCATGTAAAGCAAAAGGCGCATACCATATTCTTTCCGGCTTAACAAATGTGCGGCTGTTTCCCAGTTCCCCATATGGGACATAAGTATGATAGCGCCCTTCTTTTTTTCAACCGTTTCTTTAAGACGCTCCCAACCTTCGGATGTATGGGTGACACCCTCAGAACCCGCAATCAAAAACCGATCCATAAAAACATGAGTGAAATTGTGATACTGCTTCCAGGTGCACCAGATATGGTACAATTTATTTTTGTCTGGAAAAAGCGCTTGATAAAATCGTACACTCACCGCTACTTTTAATGGCGCAAACAAAAAAAAGCCGGTGGCAATCGGCCAGGCAAATAAGGTAAAAACCCATGGGCCCAACTTTTTGGTAAGCGTTATCAGAAGTTTGTAAAATAATTTTCTCATGTTATAGCTGTTTTGTCAGCATGGTGTTGAATATTTCTCAATCTGGCAAAAAACCACTGTCCTTTGCCTCCGGCAGCCGAAGGCGCCACAGCCTGGATTTCAAAACCAGACCGTACTAGCACCTGCTTAATTTCGTCTTCTGATCGATACAAGGGTTTTATTCCCATAATCTTGCGCCATATGTTTTCACACCATAATATGGGAAAAACCGCTTTTTGATTAGGAAACGCTGCCCTAATGAGCAAGCTGCCTCCCGGACAAAGCTGCAGGTTGAGTCTTTTTAACGTCAGTTTCAATTCATCATCCGTTAAATGTTGTATGGTATCGATCATCACCGCGCAATCGACCGGATCTGTGGGTTGCGGAAGTTCCGGCGTCTTTGCGCACTTAATAAATCCTCTTTGTCCGGTGACGATTGATGCGATCCTTGCTTTCTGGCTGTCAGGCTCAATTCCGTAAACTTTGGCTTTTGGATATATTTCAAGCAGACAGACCGCACCAAGTCCGTATCCACTATTTAGTTCTATAATTTTTTGGGGGGACTCAATAAAATTAAACAGTTCGGTAAACATCGGATCAAATGCCAGTTTATAACGAACAAACAGGCGTACCAGTGCTTCCCGATGCCGGTATTGTTTTAAGATTCTGTATAAGTGTTTTTTAGAACCCGGCTTAACTGTCTCAGCGGGAAGTTGTTTTTGCGCAAACAGGTACTTTAGAACCGGCGGCAATATGGCAAAAGTGCCTATCAGACAGTAAGCGATGCCGGTGAATGAAGTCAGGCCGGCACCTTTAAGCATTGAATGGTCAGCGGTATTTAGCACGCCGAATCCTATTAAAGTGGAGGCTGATGCCAGAAAAACCGCCATCCGGATAATTCCCAGGGATGGATGATGTTCGTCTAAATAGCGCTGATATGACCGGACAAAGAAAAGCGAATAATCAATACCCATGCCCATGACTACGATTGAGAGCATAAGTCCGGGTATATCAAGTGGGTGACCCAAAAGCTTAAGCGTTCCGAGAGTACATACAAAAGCAAATACAACCGGCGCCAATGCAACAAGGGCTAATATAACGTCAAAAAAGAAAAAAAGACAAAGTAGGGCCACACTTAAACCGATGATGAGCACCATTTTTATAAAGGTGAAAGACAAAAGCTCCCCAAGCCTTTTGGAAAAAAATTTGGGGTCAAACAGCTTTACCGTTGGTCCTGATGCATATTTTGTATAAAAAGCTTCCGCTTGATAAGCACTGCCGGGAGTCAATGTTAATAGCTGGATCCATTTGGGTCCATCGGGGTTTTTATTTTCCAATATCCCCAGAATCGAATAAAATTTTTTGGGGATGCCCCCGTAATGGGGGTCTGGCTGATAAATTGTCTCATAGAAAGGGTCAAAGGCATTTGGTGCAAAGCCTAAATCAGCAGAGACTTTCTCTACTGCGCCTTTTAACTCTTTTACCCTTTTTGAGTCCCAAAATCTCGTCCAGGCGGAAAAATTTTCTCTCGCCCGTTCCTCCCCGGGGAAAATCATGGACGGCACAAATGCAGCGTCCAAAACCCCTGAAATCTTATCATGTTCCAGCATTTTTAGCAGGGTATCCCCCTTTTGCTGAAGCCGGCTCACATTTGCTTCTTCAGTAAGTAAAAATATTTTTGAAAAAACATCACCCCATACCCTTGTCACCAAGTGTTCAGCAGCCTTTGTTTCTTTGCTTATGGTATTCATTGACCTGAGGTCCGCCTGGAAAACTGGTTTTGCAAACCAAACCATAACCATGGCAAAGACAAGTGCGCCCCAGGCTTTGTATTTTCCACCGCTTAAGGCAACTTTTTTGACCACATGCATAAGTGGCAGGGTTCTGTTCTTTTTTGCAGCTGGCATTGAGGGAAATATCAAGGGGAAAATGGTATGCACAAATAAAAAAGAACAGGCGATACCAAATGCGGCAAACTGACCGACTTGGGCCAAAATTGGAAAACCACTGATGCAAAGGACTAAAAAGGCACCCACAGTTGTTAGCGTTGACAGTAAGCCAACCGCCCAGACCTCTTTGGAGGCATCTCTCCCGCTGGTTTGATGGTGGCGATCAAGAAACAGAAGATAAGCAATCCCGTGATCCACTGTAATTGAAATAATTGCCCCTCCAAAGCCGATGGTCAAAGCAGAAATGGATTTATTAAAAAGAGAAAACAAAAAGAATGCCACCATGGTTCCCGCCACTGCCGGTAAAAATGAGAGCAAACCCACATAAGGTCTCGGAAAAGCGATAATAAGCAAAACAGCTATTCCGATCATGGAAAATATAATCGCCTTTTTGATATCCCTTTTGGCTAACATTTCATTATCAAGTGCCGCCCTGTATGCCCCTACAGGGGTCAGGGTAAATTGATTTTCCTGCCCAGAATATTTTTCATCCAGCATGAGAGATATTTTTTTTATCAGCTTGGTCGCTTCCCTGGCAAAGTCGGTATCGGTTCCTGAAGTGATCGGCCTGGCAGTTAATAGAAGATGTCTGCCATCGGATGACAAAAGTTGTCCCCGGTAGACCTTTGCCTTCTGCGATGGAAAAAGATGTAATAATTCAGCCAGAATAATATTTCTTAACCCGACAGGATCTGCCGCCATGAGTTCAGACTGACCGATGCCATCGAGATGAAGCAGGCGGGAATAATTTTCCTCAAGTTTGCTGGCAACCTGCCCTGGTTCAAGAAGTGGTTTTACCTTGTTATTTAAATCTCCTTCAGTAAAGAGTACCGGTAGATTCTTTAAGATATAAAAAATCAGCTCAGGCACCATATTTTGAATCTCTTTCATCCCTGTGCTTTTAAAAAGCCCGCTCGCCATCAGTTTTTTTTCAATAAACTGACCGGCTTCAACAAGCACATCAGAATCCTGACTTTCACAAAATAGATCAATCACCAGTTGGTCTCTTGCAGGGTGGTTCATTAAGATATATCCCGCATCTGATATTACAGGGTCACTTTCCGGAAGGGTTTTAATGATATCGGTGTCGATTTTCAGCCGGTAAAAGCCGATACAAAAGAGAGCTGAGACTGCCGCAGCAACCAGAATGATGGTAGGGAAATAAAAAGAGGGGGTTTTTTTCATATAAGATTATAACCGTTTTCTGATAAACGACGGAATAAATATTCTTTGTATGATAAGCCTCGAAAATGTTTGAGCATTTCGCAAAAAATCGACAAATCCACGATAGTGGGAAACCCGTTGTTCTCCAGGTTGATACGTTACTCCAACGGGTGTTTCCAGTATGGGAATTTTTTTCCATCCGGCCTTTGCCAGAATTTCAACTTCAAACTGGAATCTTTTGGATCTGACATTTAAATTTATCGATTCAGGCAGGGGATATAGGCGAAATCCGCTCTGAGAATCATTCATTTTGGGACCGCCAGCAAGCCGCACCCAGAAATTTGAAAACTTACGCCCGAACCGGCTTGTCCATCGGACATTTTCCCCTGACATTCCTTTCCTTATTCCAACCACGATCGGTCTTACGCCATGGGGGATCGTCCTTATTAAATGTATCGCGTCTTCCGGGTTATGTTGTCCATCCGCGTCTATCGTTATGGCCCAATCGGCAATTTTAGCCGCTTCGACCCATCCTGTCATGAGGGCCGACCCCTTACCCGTATTTACCTTATGCCGAAACAGGTTTATTTCTTTAATTTTATTTATTTTTTCAAATGTTGAATCCGTGGATCCGTCATCTACAACAAAAACCGGGATCTTTAATTCCAAGGCTTTTCTAATCACATGGCACACTTCCTGTGCGTGATTATAAACGGGAATGACCAAGCAAAATCTTCCCTTTTTATGAATTTCCGGTAATAGAGACATCAAGGTTCAGGTAAAAAAGCCAGCGCCCATGTTCCAGGACCGGTATGAACGCTCGTGGTTAAAGAAAGAGGTTGCAGTATGATCTCACATGAAGGCAGGAGTTTTATTATTTCTTCTTTAACAGTATGATCTACCCAGGATTGATTGTCCGTATATTGCAGCATAATAAGAGGCGATGAGTCCGGATTGATGGTTTTTATTATCTTATCAAGGGCAAATTTCAACTGCCCTTTTCTATTGCGCACGGCTGCGACCTTTTTTACGCCTTCGGATGTCGGCCGGACGATTGGCTTGACCTTAAACATATCGCCAAAAACCGCATTCGTTTTGGACAGCCTTCCCCCCGCAGCCAGGTATTTAAGTCTGTCCAAAAAGATATACTCATCGCAAAGATCAACTGCTCTTTTGGCATACCGGATAACGGAATCCGAATCATCAGACTTGTTGGCATACCTTGCCGTGGCAATGGCAATCATGCCCAGACGACCGGAAGCAACGCCGGTATCAATCACCGTCATTCTGTGATCAGGATCATTTTTTTTCTTCCATTCCATAACAATATCATAGTTTCCGGTATAAACAGACCCGACACAAATATATAATACCTGTTGATACTGGGCTAAAATTCGTTGATAGTACTGATGACGTTCAAATACTGACGCCTGGGATGTCGAGACCTTTACTCCGTCTCTCATGGATTTATAAAGTTCTGCTGAAGGAAAATATGTTTCCGGCAGCGATTTATCACCGGCAATGATATAGCTGTCTAGAAGGGTAAATTTAAGCTGGTTGGAGTCCTGCCGGGTCACAGAACCGGCAGCATCCGTCATAATATGGATGGGGTGGGGCTTGCTTTGTCGCTTGAATCTTTTAATCTGGTGGTCCATATTATCATCCGTCCAGCTCACCACCTTGCCTATTGATTCGATTTTCTTTCTGGCTTCCTCCCGGTTGTCCGTATGCAGATGAACCTTTATACAATCTTCATGTTCAATGACGACCACGCTTTGGCCCCATTCCGAAAGGCTGCTGATATTCCCCGGTTTATTATTATCAAACCGGACGGTTGTATCCACACAATAGCCTGCTTCGCTTTCTTCCTCAAATGAGGATGAAATCTGGAGAAAACCTTTGAATTTTTTAGTAATCGGCACTAATTTTTCCTGTCGGCCGACAAGACGGTTAAAAAAGCTTTCCAGAAATATATACATCCCGAGAGCACCGGAATCGACAACGCCTGCCCGCTTCAATTTTGGAAGCAGATTGTGGGTGGACAAGGTGGCCTTTTCCAGATGAACAATTACCTGTGACACATATTCATATTTATCTTCAATGGTATCCTTTTTTAAAAATTCAGCCAGTTCATCAAAAACCGTAAGCATGGTTCCGGCCACAGGCTTATGAACGGCCTGCCACGCCCTGCCTCTTCCCAATTCGACGGCATCGGGAAGCCCTGCAAATGAATCGGCTTTGAGAAATCCTGAAAAAAACTGAGCGGCAATATTTCCTGAATTTCCCCGGGCGGAAAGTAAAAGCCGGTTAATAGTATCTTCAGGATCCTGATTAAGCTGCCTGAGCGGAGTCATGCTGATCATCAAATTTCGCCCTGTATCTCCATCAGCCACAGGGAAAACATTAATTTCATCCAAAACATCAGACCAGGCAGCTACCCGTTCAACTCCTGAGATAAATGCTTTCTTAAAATCATGTGTCATAGGCTAAAACCCCAACGCCCTGCGAATTTTTCCGGGAATTTCAAACATAATTTCCATTTCGGGATATTTCACTGCAACCTGCTCCCCTCTTCCCTTGGTACACACCTCGCCACTGTCAATCCGCCTTATCTCAAAATCGATCACAATCTTTATTTGAGCTTCGATCACTGTCGCCTTACAGATAAAAGTATCATTGTACTTAAGGGGTATAATATGCTTGGTTGCTGTTTTGGTAAGGGGAAACAGATAATTTGTTTTTTTAAAAAACTCATACAGATCAATGCCCGCACTACTGAACAGTCCGAATCTTGCAATATCAAAGTATTTCATATAATTACCATGCCAGACAATATGCATGGGATCCAGATCGTGAAAAGGAACCGTCAGCTTTGCTTCATAACTTATTTGTTTATTGGTTTCCATCGTATCGAAAAATAATTCCAAGTGTTTCCTGCATGTCCGTAGATAATAAAATGGCCTTTTGCCAGCATCTCAAAAATGGATATTTAAAACTTATTTTTATAAAAAATCAACAAATAATGATAAAATTCAGGGTAACCGCATTTGGTTTTTTAAGGATTTAGCCGAGCTAGATTAAATTGCGTAAGAAAACAGTATGTTATAACATGCTGAAATGATAAGAAATATCTAGACTTTTGTCTTAAAGTAT
>JAXHVO010000133.1 GCA_034189135.1 Thermodesulfobacteriota bacterium
ACCTTTAACGAGTTGCCAATGCAAGTAAATTATGCATTTTCTGGAAAATCTTCGTTTTACTTCTATGCGATTTTACATCGTAAATTCAAACAGTTTTCAATTGTCGTTCAGACACTAGCTAATAACGGAGAAAACTATACTATTGAAAGGAGATCAGACAACGATACTTCACAACAGCGCTTTTATGAGCTATTCGAAAAACATAATGGGGCATTTTTCCCGTTCGGATTCAAGGACTATCGTTTGCGTCGATTAATTGATCGATTAGACTCTGGCCGAATTTGGCGAAAAGCTAGGAGCATTCCGTTTAAAATTTTCCAATCATTTCTATATCGTTTTGAGCGCTTAACTTTTGTCATCACAATATATTGTGCAATCGTAACACCGATCTGCAAGATGGAAATAGTGCAATCATACTTTGGCTATTACACTCATTGCGTACTTTTAGCCATAATGGCAATAATGCTGGTAATTATGAACATCCTCTTGTCGGTAGAGGCAGTTTATTCTTATGGCGTTTTAGGTAGTTATGCGACAGCGTTCCACATGATGTCGGCGGAAACTGAAAAATGGGCAGGAGGATCAAATTTTTTGCTTGAATTGCGAGTTTTGGTAGGCAAGGTAATAACTACTATCGTTGCAGGGGCGACTGCCTTCTATGTTTCCCATGTTTCTTATATCACTTTGGGTGGCAATATCTCCACCTTCGAAAGCGAAAAACCAATTAGTGCTATAGTTGTGTACTTGCAATCGATGTATTTTTCGCTAACGACTTTGCTTACCGTTGGATATGGTGACATTAATCCAAAACCAGGTCTGGGTCAGCTCGTCTCGTTCTTAGTACAGCTGCAGAGCTTTGCGCTTTTGGGAATAGTTCTAACAACAATAGCCAGTTTTGCGTTACCTAAGTCAGAATGAATTTTTTTGCCTACTTAGGAGGAATTGCATAAACCAAGCGCTACACGAGAAGCCAAAAGCCGCAAGGTTTTTGGCTTCTCGTGAACTTTCCGTTATTTTCCTACTTTTAATTTTCTCAGTTTACTTGCAAAAAACAGCCCAAAAACCCCAAAAAACCGCTAATTTTCTTAACAATCAATTCACTATTAAAATATCTAATACTTCCCACATAAATATCCGAATCGTTTCACAATAGTTTCATATATAGCTCCATCAATCCTTATTTTTAAATTTCTGAGTTCATTTGTCCCCCCACAGCTATGCAAATTGGCAGGAAGGCCAGGATATTATCGCAGGTATCAATGATGGTACATATGTTAACTGCAGCGCAGGGTATACGGACTGGCGCCTTCCCAACAGGAAGGAACTTCACAGCCTGACAGATTTTTCACAATTCAACCCTGCCATGCCGCAAGGCCATCCTTTTGTTAATGTGGAGCCGAGCCCTCCTGGATTTTATTACCAGACCTCTACCACCTGCGCGAACAGCACCGGCTCTTTCTGGGGCATCAATATTGGTAACGGCAAAATAATCAATGCACAGAAACTTAGCGCAGTAAACTGGGTATGGCCGGTACGTGGCGGATTATCAGGCAATGGAAGCAGTGGGGGAGGAAGTGGAGGCGGCTGTTTTATTGGCGCTACGGCAGATGTAATTTCAAAATAATGGAATCTGATGCGGAAAACCAAAGAGATAATACTGTTTATGCTCGTATTATCTCTTTGAGTTTTTTCTTGTTTCCCGTCAGTGGTTTTTAAAAATGGGTAGGTTTTAAGATTTGGAAAATAAATATTTTAGGTTCTTCTCCAATTTAGTTGGGGAAGAGGGTCCAAGCTTGGCTCCTTGAACCCTCTGAAAACACATTGACTCACTTGAATATTATTCACTTGACTCGCCTTAAATGACTACAACTAATCGGGAGATAATCCATATTTTACCGCTTTATAAAGTTTGGGTCATTAAAATTCCCGGATAAAAATATTTTGATAAAAGTCTGTCTTTAAATTTTGCAACACTCACTCTTTTGGCAAAAAGAGATAAATAAACGCCTGCATTCGATATATCTCCCAGTAACACAAATCCTGTAATTTTATCGTCTGTTAAATAGATTTTGCGCAAAACATCTTCGGTTTTATACTTGATTTCTTCTCCCTCCAATTTTCCAACGACTATTATTTTAAAGCTCAGTTTTTTTAAAGAATTCATGTTTATCTGTTGTTCATATTCCCTTTTCTTGCCCAGAATATTATAGGCCACGGTTTGTGCATGATTTACCGCAACAGGAAACAAACCATGGATTTTCCTTTCTCCGGACACACGTTCAACTGTTTCGGCGACATTCCCACATGCATAGATATAAGGATATTTTGTCTGGAGGTATTCATTGACAATAATTCCCGTGTCATACTCGATATCGGTATTCTTAATCAGATCAATGCTGGGTTTGACACCGGTTGCGGTGATATAAATATCCGCCTTTAATTTCTTTCCATCCGTGGTTAAAAGACCTTCCACAAATTCTTCTCCAACAAACTCCTTTCCCTCAGTATTCAGCATGACATCAACACCCTGGGACCGAAGATCCTGTTCAACATATTTGGCGGTTTCGGTATCTATTAAGCGGGGCATGATCCAACCCCTCCGGTTGAGTACGGACGATTTAATTCCAATTTTTGCAAGAGATAATGCGATTTCAACTCCGATAAATCCCCCCCCGACAATGATGGCGGTTTTTTCCTTGCCTTCTGTTGCCATCCTTTTTATTTTATCTGTTCCAACAAAGGTTTTAAAATCAGAAATACCCTTTTTATGCGAACCTTTAACCGGAGCATATAATGAAGTGCCCGTAGCGATAACCAAATAATCAAATCCGATCGTTTCATCATTTTCAGTTTCCAGTTCTTTTTTTTCAGGATTAATTTTAGCGATTTTTTCACCGGCCCGGCAAATAACATTATATCTTTCGCAAAAGTCCTTGCCTTCCCAGAATAAAACCTCTTCATTTCCGCTAATCAGATATTCGCCAAGGGACGGCGGGGAATATGGAGGAGTTTTTTCAGCGGAAAACATGGTAATATGGTCATCAAAGCCATTATTTCTTAATGTCTTAACCACATTTACACCCGCCGGTCCCATTCCTATTATGGCTACTTTCATGATTTGCTCCTATGCAACAAGCCTCAATCGCTTGGTTCACAATATTTGTCGGCATTTACATCATGTATGCTTGAATCGTTATTCCTCAGTCGCCGATTCAAGCTTCAGGGTTTCCCGCTGAAAACGAGAAACCCTGAACTTACGAACGCTCAATTATCTTATATTCCCAAATCCTTCCTCTTTTTTTCTATATGATCAGATATCAGATTTGCAGCGGCAACCGGATCCGGTTCAACGGCAAAGGTTGCGTGAACAACGTTCTCCAAATCTTTAGCCACCAGGTTGATCACATTGCTGCTGCCAAATATCTTGGGAGGTATTCCCAGAACAGTAAACACTCCGGAAGACACAAAATATGAGCCGATTGATACTGCTTTTTGCGAATACCATTCGGGGGCAGCTCCTGCCAGGGGAAGCTGATCAATACCAACTCCCAAAGCATTACCCAATGCTGCTCCCAGAACAAGAATTCTGGAACAATCCACACATGAACCCATATGCAAAACCGGAGGGATCCCTAAGCTTTTGCAAACCTCTTTCAATCCATCTCCGGCCAATTCTGCCGCTTCAGGTAATAACAATCCTTCTTTCCCCGAAGCGATCGCTGCGCATCCTGTTTCAACCACCAGAATATCTTTTTTAATTAATTCTTTGGCGAGCTGAAGATGCCCGTAATCATGTTTAATTTTAGGATTATTGCATCCGACAATTCCAACCGCCCCCCTGATTTTTCCGGCGGCGATCACATCCACCAGCGGCTTGGGAGTACCTCCCAATGCCTTGACGATGGCCTCCACAGAGAATCCGGCCACCATTTTCATTGGTTTTCCCGGAATTTTAACCCGGTCAGGATTTCTGTTGGGATAGTTCTCAATAGCCATTTTTATAATCTTTTTCGCCGTGTCGGATGCGGTCTCCGGATGAAATTCCATATGAACCGCACCCGGGACTTTTGACTTCTCGCTGGTGGAAACGACTTTTGAATGAAAACAGCCGGCTGTCTGTGTAATAGAAGGAAAAATACACTGATAATCGATCACCATCACTTCCACTGCACCGGTAGCCAGAATCAATTCCTGGTTCAACATACCTCCGGCAACCGGGACACCTTTTCTCATCAAAAGTTCATTGCCGGTGCAACACATACCGGCAAGATTAATTCCTTTAGCACCATTTTTTTCAGCCAGTTTCTTCATTTCAGGATCTTCCGCAGCTTCAACCACCATTTCAGACAGAATGGGATTATGCCCATGGAGAATAACGTTGACCATATCCTCCTTTAAAACTCCCATATTGGCCCAGGTCTCCTTGATTCCAGGCGTGCCAAAAAGTATATCAGATGCTTCTGTTGCCATCATTGAACCGCCCCAGCCATCTGACAGGGAAGTTCTTAATCCATGAAGAAGAATATTGGCATAATCCGCGCCGACACCCATATGTATTCGATGCATGGCTTCCACAATTTCTCTATCTACACTCCTGGGATATATACCGGCTGTTTTCCAGATTTTTTTGGTCTGTTCCGGTGCTCTTTCAACAAATTGGATACTGTTTTTTATGGTGCCGAATTCTTCCAGTAAAGCCAGAGCCACATCCTTGGCAATTTCATTTTTATTTCTTTTTTTGGTTTCTATTCCCAATTCAGCAGCAATGGTGTTTAATTTCTCTGTATCTGTAATATCATACCCCTGGGCTTTCCCGGTGGCGGTTTCGTATAAAGTTTCAACGACTTCACGACCATGGTCCGAATGGGCAGCCGCCCCTGTAGAAAGATCATCTAAAAAATTCCTGGCCACAATAAGATCTGCGGTTGCACCGCAAACGCCTCTTTCAGGACCGCCTTCAAAGGGGTCTATTCTGCACGGCCCCATGGTGCATCGATTGCAACATACCCCTAATTCACCAAATCCGCATTGGGGCTGCTGCTTTTCGAGCCTGTCCCATGCAGTTTCAATCCCTTCTTTCAAGGTAATCTCCAACGCAGGCTTGGCAGACTCATCAGTGGTTCTGTCTTCAACCATTTTTTTTATTTTATCAGAATTATATTTTATATTATCCATCAGTTACCTCCTTAATTGGATGAGGGCATCGGCCCCAATTGAGCAATTTTTTCTTTAATACTTTGAAACAGTCTAATGTTAGCCGGCACTTCAGATGGTTCTATCCCTTTAATATCTTTTGTTATTTCCATAACCACATCTTTCTTTAAACCGCTTACTATTTCATTAATATCTCCAAACACAAGGGCGCCTGCCTTACATGCTTCAACACAGGCCGGTTCTTTTCCATCTTTTTGGCGATCAATACAATCATCACATTTGTAGGAGACAAATGTGTTTGTGGCCGGGGTTCGGTGGAAAGTAATCGTGCTAAAGGGGCATACCATGGCGCACATTCCACAGGATATACAACTGGTTTCTTTGACCAGAACAGAACCGAATTCATCATCTTTATAGATTGCTCCGGTAGGGCAGATTTGAAGACAGGGGGCGGGATCACAATGTCGGCAGCGATTGGGAAATTTCATAAAATCTATTCCCAGACCAACGCTTATTCTGGGTTGCGGCTGTGGATCATCATTTAAAATAGAGAGCAAATCTTTATTTTTAGAATGCTCTTTCGCACAGGCGATCTCACAATGCCTGCAACCGACGCATTTTTCAACATTTACCAAAACGGTTTTCATAAAAACCTCCTTTCAATGTTCCTCAACAATGATAAACTTGTAAAAAGTAACGCCGATGGCTAAGTAAAGAGTTTTATATAAAGGCGCAGCGGTTTTTCAGCCATTCTGTTTATTTTCTTATGATGGTGTTGTTTTAACTTTTTTAACCCTCAACAATGAGGACAGGCATATCCTAAACAATGCTGCCGGGCTGTTGATTTGATATCTGCTGGAAAATCAAGGTATTATTGCGGCTTTAAAATCCTTATAATTTTTGGTTTGTATTCATTTTTCCGGGCCATGGTGTTTCCCCTTGATTTGACGAACCAGACGGAAATAAAGAAAAATAAAAAGCCGACGATCGCCGAAAATAGAGAAGGATCAAAATCAAGCCAAGGCCCTGTCTTTTGACCGATAACGGCCCCTGCAATCATGAGCAAAATCGGGAACACGTAAAGAAGAAATGACGCTTTGAGCAGTGAGGCAGTTCCGATACTGATAATAATTAAGTCACCCACCTGGGCACCCGCCTCATTTATGGCTTCCACTTCCATTTCTTTGCCGTTTTCCACTGCATTACAGGAGCTTTTGGCCGAGCATGTTTCACATGCACTGGTTCTGGTGGTTTTCACCCATGCAGTAGTGGCATCAATCTTTATGACTATGCCTCTTTCAGTTGCCAATATTTTTCCCCTGCAAAAACCAGCTTTGCCAATTGCGCCTGTGGCTTGACAGAATACCGATCCTGTTAAAATATGAACGTGCCACATCGAACCTTAAAGATCGAAGAATGATGTCCCGCCACTCATCAAACGACTATAAATTTGAATAAAAACCAATATCAAACAGTTGACAACTGGCCCCACTTCTCCATCTTGCCCATTCAACATTCACTGTTTGATGTTTGCTGTTCGATGTTTAGTTTTTCAGTCCATCTTCCCGGGTCCATCCGGCGCAAAAATGACTTAATGACCCAGCGATTGGGACAGACGCTGCATTTTATAAAAACAGGTGGTTTAACTTCACCAGGACCCGTCAAGTCCCCTTAACCCATTCATATAAAGTCGTCCAGAAGCAATAAAAAGCGAATAACGGGTAAGTAAAACGGGAAGGTTGTGGGATTTTGCAAGCTTGACGATATCTTCCTTTGGCCTTTTTCCGCGCACAAAGACAACGGCCCCCACGCCTGCAATCTTGGCCGTGCTGATCACCTCATCGGACATCAACCCTGTCAGGAGAACCGCATGCTCAGCCACTGCTGCCAGAACATCATCCATCAAATCAGCGCCACCTGCGCCCACTATAATTTTGTCGAGCTGATCTTCTCCTGCAAGAACCTCCGCTTTTAATACATCCCTAATTTCTGATAATTTCATAGAAATATTCCTAATGAGCTCTTAGATCATAGCACATCGCTGATAGTTAAATGGATATAACCATTTTTACTATGAGCTGTGAGCTATCAGTTAACCACGGTTTGCTCAAATTATATAGTATCATTGAAATACTGAAGTTCATTTATTTGTGTGACATAATAATAAAAAAAAGTCAATGCTGCGGTGGATAAATAAGCAGAATGGTTGACTGTATTTAACAACCGGACTATATACGAAAGAGTACCTATACCGCTTGCCATAAATATGTTCCGAAATATGGAATTGCGGTATAAGTGGTTGTAGAAAAAAACGTTTCGATACCGGAACGTTTTTTTGACAACCGCTATAAAAGCTTTCAGGAGTCTTATCATGCAACATTATATCGCCCGCGTAAATGAAGCAGCTGCGTTTATAAAAAACCAAACTAAAAAAGATCCAGACATTGGGCTGCTGACAGGAACCGGGCTAGGTGAATCTGCGCAATCACTTGTAACAAAAGCATCTTTTGAGTATGGGGAAATTCCGCATTTCCCTGTTTCAACGGTTGAAGGTCACATGGGAAAACTTCTGGTGGGTGACATGCATGCCAAACGGATGATTGCCATGCAGGGTCGTTTCCATCTCTATGAAGGATATTCGCCCCTTGAAGTGACTTTTCCCATAAGGGTGATGCAACGGCTCGGCGTTCAAATACTTATCCTTTCTAATGCGGCAGGGGGCCTTAACCCCGAATTTATGCCCGGAGATATCATGATCATCAATGATCATATCAATCTGACCGGTTCCAACCCGCTTATCGGCCCAAATGTAGAAAGCTGGGGCATTCGATTCCCCGACATGTCCGAAGCTTACAGCAAAAGCCTTGCCGCACTCGCCGAAAAAGCCGGATCAGATACAGGCATCGATCTTAAAAAAGGCGTTTATGCGGGACTTATGGGCCCATCTCTTGAAACCCCTGCCGAAGTCCACTTTCTTAAAACCATAGGTACGGATGCGGTCGGATTTTCAACTGTTCAGGAAGTCATTGCTGCCGTGCAGGCAAAAATGAAAGTGCTCGGACTGTCAACCATAACCAATGTGAACGATCCGGACAGCCCTGTTCCTGCGACGGTTGAGGAAATTATCCAGGTGGCGCGCAAAGGGGCTCATGATCTTGAAAAAATTATAAACAAAATTGTGGAGAATGTTTAATAACGATGAACTCAGCTGATATACTGGTTTCAAATGGAATTGTTCTGACGTTAAATACAAAAAACTTGCAAATCAAAAACGGTAGTGTGGCCATTGAAAAAGACAAAATCGTTGCAGTGGGAAATAATGATGAATTTGCAACATGGGATGTCTCGAAAGTCATTGACGCAACCGACTGCATAATTATGCCGGGTTTGATCAATACCCACACCCATGCGGCCATGGTTGCTTTCCGGGGTCTTGCGGACGATCTTCCCCTGATGACATGGCTGAATGACTATATTTTTCCGGCCGAGTCCAAACTCGATGAAGACAAAGTATATCACGCAACGCTTCATGCATGCAGTGAAATGATCATGTCGGGAACCACGTGTTTTTGCGATATGTATCTTTTTGAAGATGCGGTGGCGCGTGCGGCCAAACGTTCGGGAATGCGAGCCGTTGTTGGAGAAGTGCTGTATGACTTTCCTTCCCCCAATTACGGCCCCATTGAAAATGGTTTTGCTTACAGCGAAATGCTGATTGAAAAGTGGAAAAATGACCCTTTAATTAAGATTGCGGTTGAACCGCACTCACCCTACCTCTGTTCACCTGATCTTTTAGAAAAGGCTTTTTCCATCGCCCGGGCCCATGATCTTTGCCTGGTCATCCATGCGGCTGAAACCGAAAGCGAAGTGAAAAAGATTAAAGACAAATATGGTCTGACGCCGATTGGACACCTTGCCGATCTGGGGGTTCTGGCCCCGAATCTTCTTGCCTGTCATTGTGTTGTCCTCACGGATGACGATATCTGTCTTTTACAGCAATTTGATGTAAAGGTGGCCCATAACCCTGAAAGTAATATGAAGCTGGCCTCCGGCATCGCACCGATACCAAGGTTATTAAAGGAAGGAATCTGTGTCGGGCTGGGAACCGATGGGTGTGCAAGCAATAATAATCTTGACCTGTTTCAGGAAATGGATACCGCCGCCAAGCTTCACAAGGTCAATACCTTTGATCCCACCGTCCTGGACTCTACCACCACGCTCAGAATGTGTACCATTGAGGCGGCACGGGCCCTCGGTCTGGAAGAAATCACCGGCTCCCTTGAAGTCGGCAAGAAAGCGGATATCATTATACTGGACACAAAAAAACCGCATCTAACCCCGATGTATAACCCGGCCTCACACCTGGTTTATTCTGCAAAGGGAAGTGATGTAAAAACAACCATCATAAATGGTGAAGTCGTCATGGAAGACGGGAGACTCATTACACTCGACCTTGAAAACACAATGGATCAGATAAGAAAGATTGCGGAGAGTATAAGAAAATGAAAAAAGAAACTTTACATTTGCTCATGCTCAAAGACAATCCCGATGATGCTGAACGGACAGCGAAGGTCCTTGAAAGTGATGAATTTACGATAGAATGGAACCGGGTGGATACGGAGGAATCATTTAGAAAAGCCCTGGATGAAAAGCCGGACCTGGTCCTTGCCGATTACAGCCTGCCAACCTTTGACGGTATGTCTGCCTTGGAAATAAAGGCAGAAACCGCACCGGGGATTCCACTGATTATTATTTCAGCTGCCGCCGGCGATGATGCGGCAATTGAATGTTTGAAAGCCGGAGCAACCGATTATGTTCTCAAAGACAAAATATCTCGTCTGGGGCTGTCCGTAAAACGGGCGCTTGAAAAAGCTGAAACATACAAAAAACGAATACAAGCCGAAGAGGTTCTGTTAAAGAACGAGGAAAATCTGCGCCAGATCCAGAAGATGGAGGCCATAGGAACACTGGCAGGGGGAGTTGCCCACGATTTTAATAACATACTTATGGCTATTCAGGGAAACGTCGATATTGCTTTAATGGACATTGAAAAAGATCATCCGGTGTATCTAAACCTTATGGAAATTCGACAAGCATCGGAACGCGCCTCAGGTCTCACCCGACAACTCCTGCTCTTCAGCCGTAGACAACCAATGGCACAAGCTCCTCTTGATCCTAACGAAATAATTGCAAACCTTTATAAAATGCTAAACCGTTTCATCGGTGAAGACATTTTTCTAACACTTGATCTGGCCAGCGATCTCAAGATGATAAATGGGGATGCAGGAACCATAGAGCAGATGATAATGAACCTGGTGGTCAACTCAAGGGACGCCATGCCTGGTGGCGGAAAAATTATGGTAAAAACCCAAAATGAGCTTTTTACTGAAGAAGACTGCAAGCCATACAGTGATGCCACCCCTGGTGAATTTGTGTGCGTTTCAATTCATGATACCGGCGAAGGCATTGACCCTTCCATTTTAGACCGTATCTTTGAGCCTTTTTTTACCACCAAGGCACAGGGAAAAGGAACCGGCCTGGGTCTCTCAGCAACGTATGGTATTGTGAAAAAACACGGAGGGTGGACCAACGTGGTAAGTCAACCTGGAGACGGAACCACTTTTAAAATATATCTGCCGGCCATCTCCGTCAGGCCTGAACAGGTACGTCAACCCCTTGTTTCTCAGAAAGAATTCAAAGGCCATGGAGAACGAATTTTACTGGTCGAGGATGAAGAAGTGGTAAGGGATCTCCTTTTTGACATGTTAACAGGCAAAGGATATAAAGTTTTTCCTGCGACCAACGCAAAACAAGCGCTTGATATATTTGAAAAAGAGGAGGGTGACCTCGACCTGGTGTTTAGCGATGTGGTTCTACCCGACCTAAGGGGTCCAAAGCTGGTTGAACGCCTTCTAAAACAAAAACCAACAATCCGTGTGTTATTCACCAGCGGGTACAGTGATGAAAAATCGGACTGGCAACTTATTCAACAACTTGGATATCCGTATCTCCAAAAACCGTTTACATCCTATGACATGCTCAAGACAGTAAAAGAGGTGCTGGAAAAATAATGCATTTCGATACCGTTATCCACAACTGCACCATCATTACAGCTAATCATAAATTTGATATTGTTAAACACGGTATCATCTGCATAAAAAACGGCCGCCTTGAAAAAATTTCTACCAAGGCTCATGAGCAAAAGCTTCCGGACTCAAAAAAGGTAATCGACGCCAAAAACGGGATTGTCATGCCCGGCTTGATCAACACACACACCCATCTTCCCATGACGCTTTTCCGCGGGCTCGCCGATGACCTGCCCTTGGATACCTGGCTGAATGAACATATTTTCCCTGCTGAAAAAAAACATATCAACTCCGAATCCATCCGTTATGGAACTCTTCTGGCCTGCTGTGAAATGCTGCTTTCGGGAACGACCACCTGCTGTGACGGATACTTTCTGGAAGATACAGTTGCCGAAGCTGTAAGCGAATCCGGTATGCGGGCGATACTGGGTCAGGGAGTGATCGATTTTCCGGCTCCCGGAGTTGCCGATCCGTCGAATAACATAAAAAACGCTGTGGAGTTTGCCAAAAAATGGCTGGGTGTTTCTCCCAACATCATCCCTTCGATATTTTGCCATTCGCCTTATACCTGCTCCACCCGCACATTGAAGCAAGCCAAAACGGCTGCAACCAACCAAGGCCTTCTTTTCCAGATTCATGTTTCAGAGACAAAACAGGAACTTTATCAGATGCAGTCTGAACACCGGATGACGCCGGTTGAATATCTGGACAGCATCGGCATACTGGATGCCAACACGCTTTGCGCCCATTGTGTCTGGTTAGACGGTGATGACATTGAAATTATAGCTAAACAAAATGCAAAAATTTCCCATAACCCCGAAAGCAATATGAAGCTTGCCGCAGGGGTGGCACCGGTACCACGCTGTTTGAATTCCGGGATAACGGTGGGTCTGGGTACGGACGGATGTGCCAGCAATAACAACCTTGATCTTTTCCAGGAAATGGATATGGCGGCAAAGCTTCACAAGGTTGTCAGCCACGATCCCACTGCCATGGAGGCAAAATCTGTGATTACCATGGCCACCTTGGCCGGTGCCAGGGCCATCGGTCTGGACAATGAGATAGGTTCTTTAGAAGTCGGCAAACAGGCAGACCTTATTATTATTGATACGGACAAGCCGCACCTGAAGCCTATGTATAATCCGGTATCCCATATTGTTTATGCCGCTTTGGGATCCGATGTGCAGGACGTACTGGTTGCGGGTAACATACTGGTGAGAAACCGAAAGCTGCAGACTTTAGATCTGGACAGCACCCTTAAAAAAGTTAACAAAATCAGTAGGTTGATTAGCAGCAAAAATTATGTCCCTGAAAATAGGACACCGATTTTCACAGATTCACACAGATTTTAATACTGTTAATACGTTATAGTAGAATACAATTTTCTAGCTGTGTAATTCGTATTCATCCGTGTCCCATTATAAAAAAAACTATTTTTTCACCACAAAGCCCACAGGTAACACAGAATATCCTATTTTATTAACTAGTTACCTCTGTGATCTCCGTGGCCTCTGTGGTGAATTTGACTTTTTACAAAACTCTGAACCGTGAACCCTTGAACCTGAGTTACCATGAATCTTGATGAAATGATAACATACGCCAGGGGGGAAAAACAGGCAGACCTTCTTTTGACAAACGCTCGTGTGGTTAATGTGTTTTCCGGTAAAATTATTCCCCGCAGTATAGGCGTTGCCAACGGATATATTACCGGATTCGGGTCGTATCCTGCAAAAAAGACAATAGATATGAATGGTCGCTTTGTGGCCCCCGGATTCATCGATGCCCATGTTCATATCGAAAGTTCAATGTCATGCCCCACTGAGTTCGTCCGTTGTGTATTGCCTCATGGCACCACCACCGTTGCGGCCGATCCCCATGAAATAGCAAATGTTTTCGGCGCTGAAGGTATCGACTACATGATCGATTCGAGTAAAGATCAGCCGATGAATATTTTTTTTACCCTGCCCTCCTGCGTTCCGGCTACTGAAATGGAAACGTCCGGTGCAAAACTTGACGCAGATGATCTTTTACCATTTTTTGGCCATGAGCGGATTATTGCTCTGGCGGAAATGATGAATTTCCCCGGCGTGATTTACCGAAACAAACAAGTTTTAAAAAAAATAGAACGCATGAAAAAACAAAGCAAACCTGTCGACGGCCATGCACCAGGCCTGACCGGACGTGACCTTTATGCTTATATTTCCGCCGGCATTTCAAGCGACCATGAATGTACGACTATAAAAGAGGCTGAAGAAAAACTCAATGCAGGGATGCATATCATGATAAGAGAGGGAACCGGGGCAAAAAACCTTAAGGCTCTTCTTCCACTGGTTAACCGGCATACCGCTCGTCGGGTCATGTGGTGTACCGATGATCGGCATCCCCATGATATCATCAAAGAAGGTCATATCGATTTCATCGTGCGCAGCGCTATTAAAATGGGTCTTGACCCCGTAACGGCCATTAAAATCGCAACCATCAATCCAGCCGAGTATTTTGGCTTAAATCATGTGGGAGCCATTGCGCCGGGGAGACAGGCGGACATGGTCGTTTTTTCGCATATTAACCATCCCGTCATAGAAGAGGTTTATGTCCGAGGGAAGTTGACAGCCAGAAAAGGAAAAATGTTGCCTGGAATTAAAAAACCAACGCCTTTAGATATCCGGTCATCAATGAATGTGGACATGGCTAAAATAGATTTTTCTATTCCCGCCGTAAACCGGCAGGCAAGAGTCATAGAAATAATTCCCGATCAGCTTGCCACCGGCCAAAGCCTTAGCAAAATGCCCGTTTCCGGAAGTACGGCCGTATGCGATATCAAGCGCGATATACTAAAAATTGCTGTGGTTGAAAGACACAGGAAAACCGGAAATATAGCGGTGGGTTTTGTAAGAGGTTTTGGCCTAAAACAGGGTGCCCTTGCATCCTCTGTCGCTCATGACAGTCACAACATTATAGTCACCGGCACCAATGACGAAGACATGAGAACTGCTCTTGAAGCCGTAGTTAGAATGGGCGGCGGACTGGTCGCAGCATACAATGGAAAAATTTGTGCAGACCTCCATCTTCCCATTGCCGGTCTCATGTCCATGCAGCCGGTAGAAACAATTAAACAAAAGCTCGATCATCTGATCGAGATCTCCCGAAAATTCGGTTCATCTTTAAACGATCCTTTTATGACTCTTTCTTTTCTGGCACTTCCTGTCATCCCGGAGTTAAAAATCACCGATAAAGGGCTTGTGGATGTTACAAAGTTTCGTATCGTTCCCCTTTTTGTAAATGAATAACTCAAGTTTCGCACCCCTTAATTTCGTCACCGTCAAGACGGTAAGGGGTAAAAATAACATTTTTAAAGTGAAATCATTTACTTAATTTTTTTTGCAACTGGCACCCAGTGGTTTATACCATATGATCAGGCGCGGACAAGATATCACTTGTTGGCTTGAATAAGGAGTCATGACCTCCGGCCCAGCCGGAGGCTTGCATAAAGCCCTATAAGGGCATCGATACTGATAACCCCTTAAGGGGTATTATTGTGTTAAAATTACTGTTCTGCGACCAAATCCATT
>JAXHVO010000134.1 GCA_034189135.1 Thermodesulfobacteriota bacterium
CCTGCTGGAAAGCCGATGATACTCCATCTTCTTCGTTGCCAAGGGCTCGCAGTAAATTACTACGGCTTCGCCCTTGGACGCCTTGAATCTGGGGCACCCTCGATTTTCGCTCAATTAGGGTGTTAGAAAATTATCTTAACGATTCGCTATTGCTGGAATTGTCATTTATAGTTTTTATGAATAAATTTTAGAGAGGATAATTATATTTTGCTAAAGGCAAGCTATACTCTTTTGATATTTTTTTATTTCCTTCTCGAAACAACTCTTCAAGCGGTTTCACCCACTCATCCATTTTAATTTTTGGTTTTTTTCCTTTTTTTATAAAGCTAACAAGCAAATTGTTAGCAGTTTTCCCAAATGGTAAATAATTGTTAAATGGGAGTCCCAGGAAACACTTTGATAGTATTTTTATATAAAGAAATTCCCTTTGAGAAGGACCTTTTCGTTCATGTTTATTGATAATTAAATCAAACGATTGCTTTTTATCAATCCCTATGAATGATGAAAGCTTTTCTATGAATAGTTCCTTGCTGTGAACGAATTCTTCGAATAACAATACTATTACATTGTTATATCCGAATAAATCAGAGTAATATTTTATCAAATTGTAATATTGTATTTCTGATAAATAGCTATGCTCTTTATTTTTAAGCATATATTGTATCCATTCTTTAAAATTTACAATGTATCCGGTAGGTTTGTCTAATTTTTCAATAATGCAATCAAAATTCAGATAATATGATTTAATAATATCAAGTTGATTCCTAATGGTTATAATTATTTTGCATGGATAAAATATGTTCTTTATTCTATTCGCCATTAACCCTCTATCGGTGCACTTTACAGTCGAAAATGTTTCTTCAGAAATAACAATCGGTTTATCTTGGGTGTTTTTCCTATAGGTATCTAAAATACTTTTAAGGCCTTTATGATCATACAATGTTGAGTCTTGAAGTGCTAAACGCCTAATCTCTTTTTCAAAAAGATTGTTCTTGTAAGGTCGGCCTAAATATGCAATTTGTTCATGTTGACTAAACAAATGGTCTTGCAAAGTTGTTGTTCCTGTTTTTGAATGGCCTATATGAACAAATATTTTTTTCATGAAATATGCTTGATATAATGAATACAGTTTTCAAGAAATGGCTTAACTTCAATAAACGGTAATTACCTCAAGATGTTCGAAATTGAATGTAAATTCCGAGCATGTTTACCAGATTGAATTTTATTTTTCAAGGTCTCTAATGTCAACACTTGTACAACCCACCGGAAAATGCTTAATTTTTGCAAAGTCGGGTTACCATTTGTAGAGTTTCACATTACTTATTTTGCATTTTCTGATTATTTCAAAATTGTTGTGTAATAGAATGAGACATTGCAAGATCAGGGCCTTTGAAGCAATTTCTGTGACATTGCAAAGTTTTTTTTAATACGCTTAAAGCATTTACCTGCTATAATTATAACCCGTTTATACGATTTGAATATATTTGAGCCTGTTTATTGTAATTTTATAAAAAGAGACACATTTCGTAATACTGTAATGTAAAAATCTACTTTTCGCAAAAAAAACATGGAGATATAATCAGAATGAACCTTCAAACTAAACCTGATATAAAATACAACGGTTTTGAACAGGGTCCGATCAGACCACCCAGCGAGTCCAATAGCCTGCTTATTCGTATAACCAGAAACTGCCCATGGAATCGCTGCACATTTTGCCCGGTTTATAAGGAAACGAAATTTTCTATCCGTCCCTTAGAGCATGTGAAGAAAGATATTGATTCGGTTTGCAGCCATGTGGAAAAAATTCAAAAATTATCTGATCATTCCGGACACCTAAATCGTAAAAATATTCGGCAGATCGCAGAAAAAATCGAACCGGATCAAATATCTGCCTTTAACGCGGCATTCAGCTGGGTTGCAGGAGGTATGAGATCAGTATTTATCCAAGATGCAAACAGTCTCATTATAAAGCCGGCCGACCTTATTGAAATATTAAGGCACCTGAAAAAGCGTTTTAGCCAGGTGGAACGTATCACATCGTATGCCAGATCGCATACCGTTGCCAGGATAAAAGATACGGATTTGGAGGCCATAAAGGAGGCCGGATTGAACAGGATCCATATCGGTCTTGAATCAGGTTCCAACCAGGTACTTAAAATGGTAAAAAAAGGGGTTACCAAAGAGACCCATATAAAGGCCGGTCTAAAAATAAAAAAGGCAGGGATGGAGCTTTCTGAATATGTGATGCCGGGACTTGGAGGAAGGAAATACTCCGAGATTCATGCCCTGGAAACGGCAGACGCGCTAAATCAGATTAATCCTGATTTTATTCGCTTGAGAACACTGGCAATTCCAAACGGTCTGGGTCTGTATGAAGATTATATGAAAGGTGATTTTGAAAAATGCAATGATGTCATGATGGCCAAAGAGATTCTTCTTTTTCTGGAAATGCTTGCCGGTATCACCAGTGTGATTAAAAGCGATCATATACTGAACCTGTTTGAGGAAATTGATGGTGTGCTTCCGGATGACAGGGACTATATGACAGGAGTGATTCAAAACTTTCTTTCCCTGGATCCGAACCATCGGGCTTTATACCAGGTGGGAAGACGACTGGGCATATTTTCCCGGCTGAGTGATATGGACAGTCCCCGCAGATTTGCCAGGGCGGAAAAGACATGCAGCGAACTCAACATTACCCTTGAAAACGTGGATGAAATCATTGACGAGATGATGAAAAGGTTTATATAAATAGAAAGTTTACCAACACCCTCAATAAGACGAATATAAAAAATAACAAAAATATCGATTTTTACGTTCAAAATGTGATTTAAAAGCCCATAACAACAGCCCGTTAACTTAAAAAAGGAGGTAATTATGAATCGATTTAAAGGGATATCGACCTGGTTATTGGTAATTTTAGCGGCAGCCGGGCTGGCTCTGGCCGGTTGTGCGGGTCCAAAACCCAAACCCGGAGAAGTCTTTTCTTGCGTAAAGGAGGGAAAGCTGGACAAGACCATCGCGCCTGAAGCGCAGCTTGAAGAATTCTCATGCGTTTTTAAAAATAAGTGGGGAAGCGAGGTACTGCACTTTAACGTAGCTATAAAAAATGTGAGCAATACGGATCAACGTTTTAAAGTGAACATCTTTTTAGATAATGGCAAAGCTGTGGGGGGCTTACTTCCAAGAAAGACCAAAAAGGGTCTGGTAAAACCAGGCCAGACCGCTAAATTTGTTTATCCTGTTAAAGGCATGGACAAAAAACCCAAGGCAATCATGCTAATTGTAAAAACAATGGGAAAGTAGAATCCGTCAAGCAAAAGTAAAGGAGGTTATTGATATGAAACGAGCAAGCATCATTTTATCTTTATGTATATTACTGGCCCTGGCAGGGCCGGTGGCTGCTAAAACAACATTTGTCAGCATCGGTACGGGTGGAACCGGCGGTATCTATTACCCTTACGGAGGAGGTGTGGCTGAGCTTTGGTCAAAGTATGTGAAGGGTGTAAAGGCTGTTGCAGAGGTAACGGGGGCCAGCGTTGAAAATGTAAAACTTGCCCATAAGGGCGAAACCGTAATTGGTGAAGTAATGGCGGACGCAGCAGTAGCCGGCTATAAAGGACTGTCCAAATTCAAGGGCAAAAAACACAATATTCTTACCATGGCTATTATGTACCCTAACGTGCTGCAAGTTGTGACTTTGAAAAAGAACGGAATCACAAACATTGAACAGGCAAAAGGAAAAAATATCAGCACAGGCAGCCCCGGCAGTGGTACAAACCTGATGGCTGAAGCCGTATTTAAAGCACTTGGCATTCCTCTGAAGTCTTTTAAGGACAGTAGACTTTCCTTTACAGAAAGCGCAAATGCCTTGAGAGACGGTACAATTGAAATAGGCTTTTGGTGTGTAGGGCCAGGTACAAGCTCTATTATGGATTTGGCAACTACCCATGATATCAGCATTATAGAATTTACTCCGGAGCAAGCAAAAAAGGTTGTTGAGTACAACAAAACCTATTCTGCAGTAGATTTGCCAGGCGGCGTTTACCGGGGAGTTGACGAACCGGTTCCTACAGTCGGGGTGATGAACGTGATTATCTGCCAGAAATCTTTGAATACAGATTTGGTTTACAATCTGTCAAAAGCGCTGTTTGAACATAACGACTATTTGTGCAAGATTCATCCCTTGGCTGCTTTTACCACACCTGAAAATGCAGTAAAGTACGCACCGATTCCAATTCATCCGGGTACAATCAAATACTTGAAAGAAAAGGGCATCGCAGTACCTGCAAGGCTGATACCTTAGATGCGGAAAATGACCAGACCGGGTGTTATAATTTTATCTTTAGTCGGCCTGGTATTTTCATTAATCCTGACCGCCTGGCTTGAGCCGGGCGGTCAGGAGCTGCGTATAACACCTGTAAAAGGGGGTAAACCATTGCTGGTTTTGCCTCTTGAACCAGGTGAACGCTTTTCCATCCATTATTATCATTCAGTGGAAAACTCACCCATATGGGAAGAGCACAGCCTGGATGAAAAAGGGCACATATATATTGAGGAAGAGCGTTATTTGAAATTTGGTGCAGGCATGGGCCGTATGCCGGGTGCTGGAAGGATGGTGCGACGAGGCGCTTATGAGGTTATTGAGGATATGCATATGCCAACCGGTAACTTTATATTGAGAGTGGGAAGCCCTGGAGTGGATCATACCATAATATGGAGAGGTGTAAGGAAAAACCTATCAAAGGTGGTTCCACATGAAGCTGTTCGATTTTCTGCAGAGCCGGTGAGTCTACTCTACAAAATGTGGCGATGTATAATCCCCCATCATGCTACCCCAGTTCTTAGGAGTGAATAATGTCTGAAAAAAATATGGCTGAAAACCAAGAAAATAATGAAAAAACTGATTCGGCAGACAGTAAAAAACCTGCTGATAGAAACCAGATACTGGTAAATATTATAGCCAAGATAGTAATGATTATAGCTGTCAGCTTAAGTATTTACCAACTTTACACCGCCGGGATTGCTGCACTTACCGCAATGGTTCAACGTTCCATACACTTAGGGGCCATCCTTTGTCTGACCTTTTTACTCAAACCAGCTTATAAAAAAGCACGAAAGGATAAGTTTACCTTCTTACTCTTTTTTGATTGGGCGCTGGTTTGTGCATCAGTTTATTGTACATTTTACATCTGTTACAATCTCACAGCCATATTTGAACGACAGGGAGACTGGCTGACAAGTGACCTGGTGGTCAGCATTATTGGTACGGTTCTGGTACTTGAGGCCTGCCGCAGGGTAATCGGTTTGATTATGACCGGTATATGCATTGCGGGCATCCTATATGCAATGTATGGGCCTTACATGCCGGAACTGATAATCCACAAGGGGTATAGTGTAGAGCGTATTGTTACTACGTTATGGCTTACCACCGAGGGAATATTCGGACTTCCTATTGGAGTGGCCGCTACTTTTGTGTTTGTTTTTGTACTATTTGGTGCAATTCTTGAAACAACCGGTGGGGGGGCATTCTTTATTGATATCGCTTATGCGCTTACCGGCCGTTTTTCAGGAGGTCCTGCCAAGACATCAGTTATCGCCTCGGGATTTATGGGTTCGGTTTCAGGTTCGGCAGTGGGTAATGTGGTAGCCACCGGTTCATTCACAATCCCAATGATGAAAAAAGTGGGATACAGATCGCATGTTGCAGGGGCTATTGAGGCCGCTGCATCCACCGGCGGTCAGCTTATGCCACCTATCATGGGGGCAGGAGCGTTCTTAATGGCCGAGTTTACCAATACAAGCTACCTTACAATCATCAAAGTGGCTTTGATACCTGCCATCATGTACTACATAACAGTGTTATTATTCGTACACTACGAAGCTCAGAAGTTCGGTCTGAAGGGGCAGCCCAAAGAGAGCCTGCCAAAGATCATGAAAGTAATCAAAGAGGGATTGCATTTTATTATTCCTGTATTGATATTGATTTATGTATTGGTGTCTAACTATTCGCCCATGATGGCAGGATTTGTTACTGTGGTGAGCACACTTGCAATCAGCATAACTGCAAACACTGTGCGATGGGCGGTGAATACCAATAGACTGCCAAGAGATGATTCACAGCGTATCAGCCTGGGAAGATTCGGACTTAATGAGTTTAAACTATTAATAAGGGCTCTTGAAAATGGCGCAAAGAACGCCATAATGGTCTCTGTGGCCTGCGCGGCAGCAGGAATAATCGTAGGTATGGTTACCCTCACCGGCATGGGGCTTAAATTCTCAAGCTTGGTTCTAGACCTCAGTTTTGGCATAAAAGTCCTTGCCATACTTTTGATAGGTGCTGCATCGCTGGTGCTTGGTATGGGGCTTCCCGTTACTGCAAGTTATATCGTATTGGCCACACTGGCCGGTCCAGCTCTTTTAGATATGGGGGTACCGATAATGGTCGCCCATATGATTGTATTCTGGTATTCGCAGGACGCCAATGTGACTCCACCGGTGAGCCTGGCAAGTTTTGCAGGCGCAGGGGTAGCCGGAGCAAATCCCATGAGGACCGCCTTTACTTCGTGGAAGCTTGCCAAAGGACTTTATATCATTCCAATAATTATGGCTTACAGACCTCTTTTAGGCATGGGCAAAAATTACGAATTAATGCACTGGGAGGTTGGGCTGACTATGATTATTACTACATTGGGCTTGATCGCCTTTGCTTCCGGTTTGGAACGATATTTCCTGCGTAAAGCAACCTGGCTGGAAACGATTCTTTTTTGGCTGGCTGCCGCCGGACTATTCTGGCCGCAATACTGGGCTGATGTTGCCGGTTTTATTGCATTTGTGAGTGCTGCTGTGCTGCAAAAAAGCTATGTTCCTCAAAAAGCACCCAAGATTGCCGCAGAGACATAGGTCGGTTCTTTTATACTGTTTGCCATAAATTTACATATCCGACTGGGCACAACGAAGCATGAAACCTAAGGTTCGACCGGGGAATCGCCTATTGGCCCGTTACCAGACTTAACAAATGAGATCGTTATCTTAACACGCTCCCTATCTTCTCAGATAAACCCATACAGGCAGAGACGATCAACGTCGCCGGGGGATTCTGTCCCCTGGGGCTGGCTTAAAATCTAACTGAAGTCTGCCTCAGGCAGACCGTACGTTCATTTCTAGATAAGATTGGTATGTCTGGTAAAGGGCCAATAGGCGATTCCCCGATCGAACCGAGCTAAGATTGAAAAACGACTGTTTGTTTCTAATGAATATATTTTAAAAGAAAAATTTTTAAAAAGATTTTCCATTTCCCTTGACATCTCTAAATAAAGTCAATACATGACCGACTTGTTTGGATAACAAGTTCGGTTTAATAACCGGATGCTCACATAAAAAGGGATTTTCCATGGCTAAACCAAAGTTAAAGGAACATATTATAAACAGGGACTGGTGCAAAGGATGCGGTATTTGTGTCGAATTTTGCCCCAAGAAAGTTCTTGAACTAGATGAAGAGGAAAAAGTATTTGCTGCAAGGCCAAAAGATTGCATCTGTTGCAGGTTGTGTGAATTCAGGTGTCCCGATTTTGCCATCGCGATTGAAACATTATAGGAATCGAGAATCTATTTTAAGAAAGAATAATATAACAGGAATCTTATTATGAGCAAAGATGTAAAATTTCTTCAAGGCAATGAAGTGTGTGTGGAAGCGGCCTTGTATGCCGGACTCGATTTTTTCGCCGGCTACCCGATTACCCCTTCCACTGAAATTGCTGAGCATATGGCGGTCAGGTTGCCGCAGATAGGCGGTAAATTTTTACAGATGGAAGATGAAATCGCATCCATGTGTGCCATTATCGGAGCATCGCTGACGGGACATAAAGTCATGACAGCCACCAGTGGACCGGGTTTTTCACTAATGCAAGAGGCCCTGGGGTATGCCGTTATGACAGAAATTCCCTGCGTCATTGTCAATGTACAGCGCGGGGGACCCTCAACAGGCCTTCCCACCAATGTGAGTCAGGGTGATATTTATCAGGCACGATGGGGCGCTCACGGAGATCATGCCATCATTGCAATGACAGCTTCAAATCATCAGGATGTATTTGAAACGACCATTACGGCATTCAATCTGGCCGAAACATACAGAACACCTGTCATTTTGCTTTTTGATGAAGTGGTGGGACACATGCGGGAAAGGCTGGTTATGCCGGAAAAAGGAGAAATAGCTCTGGTTGATAGGCTCAGAACATCCGTAAAAAAGGGTGTAGACTACCATCCATATCTGCCAAGGGAGGATGGGCGTCTTCCCATGTCGGATTTTGGAGGAGTTCACCGATACAATGTGACAGGATTATATCATGATATGTGGGGATTTCCATCCAACAATCCTGGAGTGGTTCAAGGGCTTCACCGGCACCTGGTGGACAAGATTAATAATAATGTCAATGAAATAGCCATTTACAAGGAGTATTACATTGAGGATGCGGAAACCCTATTGATTTCCTACGGGTCATCTGCAAGATCCGCACTTCATGTGGTTGAAAGTCGGAGACCAAGGGGGGAGCGGCTTGGCCTTTTGGAGTTGAATACGCTGTGGCCATTTCCCTATCAGATTGTGAGAGAAAAATGCGCCCATGCAAAGCATATCATTGTGGTTGAAATGAATATGGGTCAGATTCTCAGGGCGGTGAAAAGAGCGGTGGAGGATCCTGAAAAGGTGTTTCTGGCCAATCGTATCGACGGTGTTTTTATCAACCCGGAAGATATCAGGAATATAATTCGGTTCATTCAGGGGAAGGGAGCGTAGCAGATGGCAGTGCAAGATTATATTAGAGAAAGATTTTTTCCACACATGTGGTGTCCCGGATGTGGCCATGGTATTGTGCTGAACAGTATGATCAGGGCAGTTGAAAAGCTGAAAATGAACAAAAATGATATTGTAATGGTTTCCGGGATCGGATGTTCGGCAAGGATTTCGGGGTATGTTGATTTTCACACGCTACACACAATCCATGGACGTGCTTTGGCCTTTGCAACCGGTGTTAAAATGAGTCGTCCTGAACTGAATATACTGGTACCCATGGGAGACGGTGATGCTCTGGCAATCGGCGGAAACCATTTTATACATGCTGCCCGACGCAATATTGATATAACTGCCATTGTGATGAATAACCGTATTTACGGCATGACCGGCGGACAGTATTCTCCTTTGTCCGGTCACGGTATTCAGGCTACAACAGCGCCGTATATGAATATTGATCATGATTTTGACGTCATTGAGTTGGCCAAATCCGCCGGGGCTAGCTTTGTTGCCAGAACCACTACCTACCATGTTCAACAGATTGTAGATATTGTCCAGCAGGCCATTTTACACAAGGGTTTTTCGGTAATTGAGATTATGTCCCAGTGTCCGACTTATTTCGGTAGAAAGAATAAACAGGGAAGCGCGGTGGATATGCTCAAACGTTATAAAGAAAATACAACACCCATTGGTTCAAAGGCTAAAAAAGAAAACCCGGATCTTATTGAGCGTGGTGTTTTTGTACAAAAAGAGATGCCGGAATATTGCAGCGAATATGACAAGATCATTGAAATGGCGATGAAAGGGCATTAATCATGGAAAGATGTAGGATGGTATTTTCAGGTTCAGGAGGCCAGGGGGTAATCACCGCCGCAATCATACTTGCCGAAGCTGCCGTGCTATACGAAGATCTGATTGCAGTTCAGTCTCAGGTTTACGGGCCTGAGGCCAGGGGCGGTGCAACCCGTAGTGACATCATTATCTCTGATTCAAAAATAAATTATCCAAAGGTGATCCAGCCCAATGTGCTGGTTTGTCTCACCCAGGAAGCGTATAATAAGTTTTATCCCATAATCAGGCCCGGTGGGCTTTTAATTACAGACAGCCGCTATGTAAAGACACAGAGAAAAGCGGATGCCATGCAAAGAGAACTTCCCATGTATGAGACGGTGGTGGAAAAAATAGGCAAACCGATTGTGTTTAATATTTTTATGCTGGGTGTGGTGATAAGTATGACGCAGCTTGTAAAATCGGAATCGATTATGAAGATTCTTGAAACCAGGATTCCTTCCGGTTTTTTAGAGATGAACAGGCAGGCCCTTAATTTTGGAATAGCGATGGGGGATAAGTTTAGCAGCTGATTTTAATCAATTTTAGAATATTTTTCCCACATATCTTTTCCAGATCTTTTTCAGCTATTCCCATGTTTTTTATCTGATCAAGCTGACTGCCGGGCATACCGAATGGATAATCACTACCGAAGACAAGCCTATCCGGGCCGTATCTGCCAAGAAAATTTATAATTTCAAACCTTCCAGCCAGAGCGGTGTCCGCATAGATATTATCATCATCGAATATTCCTGCATTTAAAAGGCGATCAAAGCCACCGTTTAATAATCCGAGATGGGGTATGATCACCGGGGTCCTTCCTGCAACCCGTTCGATGAACGTTAAAGTTTGGCTGAAAGTCTCTTCAAGTACGATGGGTAGATTCTTAGCACAGATTGCATCTATCATTTCAGTACATCTTGGATCATTGTAGTGATACGAAGGCTCTCCTTCATGATGATGCCATTTGATGCCAAAAAAATCTTTTTCCAGGTCTTCAACAGCAAAATCGTTCCATACGAAATAATACGGGTAAATTTGATCTTCCCTGTGGTGGATTTCCAGCAGGTAATCGTGGGCATTGGCCCTGCATTTTTTCCATGTTTCGTTATCGTCAAAGTGCGATGAGTAACGGTAATAAATATCTTCCACAGGTGCATACAGACAGGCGCCAACTATTCCAGCTGAATGAAGCAAAGGTTCGATATCTTCAAAAGGCTGTGATACATGCTGAATGCCGCAATGTATGTGACTGTCAATGATATGCATACTATCCATAAATCGAATTGAATTTGGTATGCGTGATGAGCATTTACTGAATTATCGAAGAAGATTCAAGTACCAGTGAATAAGCATGGGACCGTAAAAGATATATAAAACAGAACCGATTGCCAGAAAGGGCCCAAAGGGGATGGCCAGCTTCATGTTTTTTTTAGTCAGCAGCATAAAGATCATTCCTGATACAGTACCGACTGCGGATGAAACAAAAATGGTAAACAGCACACCTTTCCAACCCAACAGGGCTCCGATCATTGCCAGAAGTTTGATATCGCCTCCTCCCATTCCATCTTTTTTGGTAATAAGATTATAGAGCCATGCAACGAGAAGAAGACTTCCACCGCCTGCCAGAATACCGATAAGAGAATCGATGTACGTGACTGTGGGAAGGGCAAATGATGCTGCAAAGAATACAGGTATGCCAGGAATAGATATCACATCCGGTATGATGCGATGATCGATATCGATGAGCGTAATAACAATCATAGCTGAAATAAAGGCGAAATATATAAGTCCTTCGATTGTAAAGCCAAATTTGGCAAATACGCAAAGGGCAAAAGAGCCGGTTATCATTTCAACCAGAGGATAACGAAAAGATATGACTGTATCGCAGTGTCTGCACCTGCCTTTAAGTAACAAATAACTTAAAATGGGGATGTTGTCGTAAGCCCGAATCATATTCTCACATGCAGGACACATGGAACGCGGGTGCACAATCGATTTAGAAGCAGGCAGCCTGTATATGCATACATTTAAGAAACTTCCGATACATGTGCCGAATATAAATGCTATAATTTCAATTAGATAGTTATGCATATATAAGTTTATGTTCCCTGTGATTTAATTCTATCAAATAAACCAGGTTCTATGGTGTTTATCCGTATATAGCACCGAAACTATGGTAACCATTGATCTTGTATGTACTTATTCTGAATCGCAGAATATCGAATATGGAATATCGAAGGACTCCCTTCGTGATTCTATATTCAGTGTTTTTTAATTATTGCCACGTAAACTTAAATAGGTTTTGTAAAAAAATCAAGATAGATATTGTAATGAAGCATTTCTGTATTATTTTATAGCTTTTAAGACCTTTGTAAAAAGGCACTTATTCCACAATTTTTGCATCAGGCTTAAAGTCCGCTAACTTCGACTTGGACTTAAATAAGAATTACAATTTTTCGAAGGTCTTAAATTTTGCACCTTATCCGACTCGCTGGTGTTGAAGCCGATGAAATTTAAAAAAATAAATAAAAACCGGAGATATAATGGCTAAAACTGATAAAGATGATCTAATAAGTTTAATTGGTGAGGATGAAAAGCATGAGGACCTGCCTAAGATACTTCCCCTTATGCCTGTGCGTGATATCGTGATTTTCACTGATATGCTTTTACCCCTTTTTGTAGGTAGGGAGAAATCTGTTCGAGCAGTAGAAGAGGCGATTGCAAATAGCGGGTTTTTGTTTTTGGCAACTCAAAAGGATCCTGGAATTGAAAACCCAAAGGCAGATGAAATATTTTCTGTTGGCACTATCGGTCGAATTTTGCGTGTATTAAAACTTCCTGATGGCAGAGTGAAAACACTTGTACAGGGCATTGCCAGAGCGAGAATTATCAAATATGTCAGGAAGAGATCGTTATATCGTGTTCAGATCGAAATTATTAAAGAAAATCCTGTTGAGGAAATCAACATCGAACTGGAAGCTCTGATGAGGAATGTGCGGGAAAATTCCATAAGAATTTTGACACTTCGGGGAGAGATGACCGGCGAAGTCGAAACTATCCTGGAAGATATTAAAGACCCTGGAAAATTGGCCGATCTTGTCGCATCGAATTTGAGATTAAAAATTGAAGAATCTCAGGTTTTGCTTGAGATTCTGGATTCCGTAAAGAGACTGAAAAAAGTAAACGATTTTTTATCGCGGGAAGTAGATCTGTCTGCGATGCAGGCCAAGATTCAGTCTAATGTTAAAGATGAGATCTCAAAAAATCAAAGAGATTACTTTTTAAGAGAACAGCTCAGAGCGATTAACAAAGAACTTGGAGAGCAGGATGAGAGAACCGAGGAGATAGATGAATACAATAAGAAGATAAAACGAGCAAGAATGCCAAAAGATGCTGAAAAGGAAGCGGCCAAACAGCTAAAGCGAATGGGGCAGATGCATCCTGAATCTGCAGAGGCTTCGGTGATAAGAACATATCTAGACTGGCTGGTTGAAATGCCGTGGAATAAAAGCACCAAGGACAAAATAGATATTAAAAATGCAAAAAAAGTATTGGATAGAGATCATTATGCACTAAACAAAGTTAAAGAACGTATTCTTGAATATCTTAGTGTTCGTAAACTCAATCCCAAGATGAAAGGGCCCATTCTTTGTTTTGTGGGTCCTCCAGGTGTGGGGAAAACATCCTTGGGCCAGGCGATTGCAAAGGCTTTAAAACGAAAGTTCATTCGAATCTCACTTGGCGGCATTCGCGATGAGGCTGAAATAAGAGGACACCGCCGTACATATATCGGCGCTCTGCCCGGGCGAATATTGCAGGGATTAAAGCAGTGCGGGACCAATAACCCTATTTTTATGATGGATGAAATAGACAAGCTTGGATCTGATTTTCGCGGAGACCCTTCTTCAGCTCTTTTGGAAGCGCTTGATCCGGAGCAGAATTTTGAATTCAGCGATCATTATCTAAACCTTCCCTTTGATCTTTCAAGGGTCATGTTTATTCTTACGGCAAATTTAACCGATACCATACCATCAGCACTTCTTGACAGAATGGAGGTGATTCCTCTTTCCGGGTATTCCGAGGATGAAAAAAATGTCATTGCCAGAACGCACCTTATCCCACGTCAAATCAAAGAAAACGGCTTAAGGAGAAAATGGTTGTTTGTCAGTGACGGTACTTTGAGACAGGTCGTCACAGAATACACCTCAGAAGCCGGTGTGAGAAATCTGGAACGCGAGATCGGTAAACTATGCCGCAAAACAGCGCGAAAAATTGCCGAAGGAGAAAAGGGTCCATTTAAAATAACCAGGAATAATTTACACAAGTATCTGGGCGTTCCAAAATATATGCCGGAGTTGGATAAAGAAAATAGCCAGGTCGGTTTGTCAACCGGTTTGGCATGGACCCAGGCCGGTGGTGAAGTGATGTACATAGAGGCATCTTTAGTGGGCGGAAAAGGAGAATTAATAATCACCGGGCAGCTTGGAGATGTCATGCAAGAGTCTGCGCGTGCTGCGCTGAGCTATGCCAAGGCAAACATCACCTCTCTTCAAATCAAAAAGAATGTTTTTGAAAATATGGATATGCATATTCACGTACCGGCAGGAGCCATACCCAAAGACGGGCCTTCAGCAGGTATTGCAATGGCGGCCGCACTAATTTCTACCTTGACCGATAAACCGGTGAACAGCGGGGTTGCCATGACAGGGGAAATTACCCTGCGGGGAAGAGTACTTCCAATTGGCGGTTTGAAAGAAAAGGCCCTTGGCGCTTTGAGAGCCGGGATTCATACTATAATTATACCTGAAAAAAATAAAAAGGACTTGGCTGAAATTCCCATGGGCGTAAAAAGAAAAATTAAATTTATACCTGTAGGAAAAATGGATGAAGTACTTTCGATTTCGATAGAAAAGCAAACCAGAAAAACCAAAAGAAATCATAGCCGCTCACGACTTGACACTTGAAATTGGAAAGTAGAAATTAGGAAGAAATGCCCCAGGTTTTACCTTTGGCAACCCCGGGTAAGATCCAGGTGCAACTGTGAACCGTGAACTGCGAACCGGCGAATGTGAACGGTTATAGGCATGAATGACAAATTTCTATCTTGTAATATCAGCGTTCCGTGAGCGTTTACTAAATTAACTTATGAAGATACTTGCCGTTGATACAGCTACAAAAAGTTGCAGCGTTGCAATCGTTGATAAAGAAACCCTGCTTGCTGAAATGACGGTGGTCAATGAGCAGACCCATTCAAAACATTTACTTGAGATGATACGCGTCGTTATAAAGCATTCGGGTGTTAGTATTTCTGATTTGAACGGATTTGCGGCCACACGTGGACCCGGGAGCTTCACAGGGCTGAGAATCGGCATTGGTTATGTAAAAGGCTTAGCAACAGCCCAGGAAAAGCAAATTGCAGGGGTTTCAACTCTGGAAGCTCTGGCAAGGCAGGTGTCATTTTTTCCATATCTTATTTGCTCTCTTATAGACGCGCGCAGAGATGAGGTGTACTTCTCAAGGTACAGATACAGAGACGGAAAATTAATAAAACAGGATGAAGAGCAGGCCGTTACTCCTGTAGATGCGCTTAATGGAATCAGTGAGCCGTGTATATTTGTTGGAAGCGGAGCTGTTGCATATCAAAAGGTGATAAAAGATAAGCTGGGTAAATACGCCTATTTCGCTCAGGCTTATGAAAACACAATTCGTGCTTCTACGGTGGCGCGTTTGAGTATGGATAAATTTGAGAATGATGACACATATGATGCGGAGACATTTGTACCAAACTATATAAGAAAATCGGATGCCCAGCTTAAATTGCAGGGGAAAAATCCTTGAGACTTATCTTTTAAATTTGTGTGGTTTTATACGAAACAATGGCAAACGTACCCGTTTGAACGATAGCTCCGTCCCGGATGGTTGGGATCTGGGCTTGGCTTCGACAGGCCCAGGTTTAAGTTTCGAAATATTTAATATATTCATACGGTTAAAATATTACCTATCTTGATTTCAAATAAAATTGGATATTTTGGAACCGGCTGTTACCATTGCATTTTTAAAAATGGGTTTCCTGGATAAAGACATCAGGGTAACCGCATTTGGTTTTTTAAGGATTTAGCCGAGCTAGATTAAATTGCGTAAGAAAACAGTATGTTATAACATGCTGAAATGATAAGAAATATCTAGACTTTTGTCTTAAAGTAT